>JAAYZO010000490.1 GCA_012514865.1 Lentisphaerota bacterium
AGGAAGCCCAGGCGGCCATCGATGCCCTGAACGGCAAGCCGCACGAGGGCCGTCCCCTGACCGTCAACGAGGCGCGTCCGCGCGAGGACCGTGGCGGCAGCCGCGGCGGTTTCGGCGGCGGCGGCCGTGGCCGCTACTGAGCTGCGCTGACTGACTGCGGTCGGCCGCAAGGCTACCGGCCGCGGTTGCAGAGCAACACCACAAGGAGAGATCCCGACGGGGTCTCTCCTTGTTCGTTTAAGTTTGAGTGGTGCCGAGGCCGACCGAGACACTGAGGGCAGGGAGGTGCCGGCACGGGACCACGGGACCAGGTGCGGGGAGGGGGGACAGATGGGACACAGGGGACTCTGGGGACATCGTGTGGTGGGACCATGGGAAAGCTGAGGCGGCAGTGCCGGCTGGGCCGTCCATGGCGCCCTCGTGTCCTCTGCCCACTTCCGGCGTTGAGCGTTCAGCGTTGGGCGTTCGACGTTCACCCGTGACCCCCGCCTGCTTTCGGCGTTGAGCGTTCGGCGTTGTGCCTTGAGCGTTCCCCCATGTTCCCCATGTCCCCGGTGTCCCCTGCCTTTGCCGTTTCGGCTCGCCTGCCTGTCCTGGCCGTCCGGGCACTGGCGCGGCGGGTGAGTCGGTGTACTCTGTACCACTGGCAGTGCGGAGACAGGGGCTGGCGCATGGTGCGTATTCTGGCATGTGCGGATGTTCATCTGGGGCGCCGTTCGGCGGGTCTTCCAGCCGATCTGGCGGCCAGTCTGACGCCGGCCGCGGCCTGGGAGCGCCTCGTGCAGCGGGCCGTGCGTGAGCGTGCCATGGCGCTGGTGGTCTGCGGCGACCTGGTTGACGAGTCCAACGCCTACTTCGAGGCCCTGGCGCCGCTGGAGCGTGCTGCCCAGGCGCTGGCCGCGGCCGGCACGGCTCTGGTGGTCATTGCCGGCAATCACGACTGGGAGGTCCTCGAGCGTCTGGCGGCGAGCTCCTCGTTGCCGATCCATGTTCTCGGTCGTGGCGGCCGCTGGAGCCACCTCGATCTGGCGGGTCCGGCGGGCGAGCGCCTGCGGCTCTTCGGCTGGTCCTATCCGGAGCGTGCCGTGACGGCCTCGCCGCTGGCGGCTTTCCCTGTGGAGGATGTCCTTCCGGGCGCCGTCAACCTGGCCCTCCTCCACGCCGATCTGGAGGCTCGCGGCGGGCGCTACTGCCCGGTGTCGCGCGCCGCGCTGACGGCGTTGCCGGTCGACGGCTGGCTGCTCGGGCATCGCCATCTCCCGAGTGCGGCTCCCGCGCCGGGGGCGGGACCGTTCGTTCTGTACGCCGGGTCCCTGCAGGGGCTGGATACGGGCCCGGGTGAGCGCGGCAGTCACGGTGCCTGGTCTATCGAGGCCGGTCCCGGCGGGACTCGAGTGGACTGGCTGCCGCTGGCGGCGGTGCAGTACGACGACCTCGCGATCAGCCTGGACGGCGTGGCGGACAGCGGTGCCCTGCAGAGCCACCTGGCCGAGGCCCTGCGGCGGCATCTGGCAGCGGCTCGGGCGGTGTCCCCCGGGCTGAGCTGCGCGGTGCTGCGGCTCTGTCTCCGCGGCCGGACGGCGCTGTCGCGAGCGGCGACCGCGGCGCAGCTCGCGGCCTTGCAGGAGTCCCCGGATGTGGGCGGTGCGGTGCGCTGTGGGGTGACGTCGTGGTCGGTGCGGACGCTGCCGCCGCTGGACATGGCGCTTCTGCGCCGGTCGCAGACGCCGCTCGGCGCGGCCTGTCGTCTCTGGGAGGACCTGGCCGGCGAGGGGCCTCTGGGCGCTTCGGCGCAGCGTGCTGTGGAGGCCCTGCAGGAACGCCTGGGGGCGTATGCTGCCCGGGCCTGCCCGGGCCTGGAGGCGTCGCCGCCGGCGCTGGCGCTGTGTCGTGACCTCCTCTCCGAGCAGACGGAACGGCTCATCGAGGCGCTCGTGGCGCAGAAGGAGCCGCGTCATGGCTGAGGGATCCCGAGCCCGGCCGGCGCTGCGCTTCGAGTCGCTCGAGGTGCGTCGGTTCCTGGGTCTGCAGCGCCCCGACCAGTCGCTCCACCTGGGTCCGGAGTGCTTCTCGCCGGGGGTGACCCTGGTGGCGGGTCCGAATGGCAGTGGCAAGACCACCGCCGGCCTGGCCCTGTCGGCGGTGCTCTGGCCTGCGGCCAGTGCGGATCCGCGCGGCGAGGTGGTGGCGAGTGTGTCTCTGGGAGGGCGTTCCTGGACCGCGGAGGTGTTCGGCCGCGTGGGCTTCTGGCGGTGTGACGGCCGTCGCAGCGACGGCCCGCCGCTTGTGCCGGGCCTGGAACCGGAGCGCTACCGCCTGGCGCTGCCGGAGCTCCTGCGCGCCGAGGACCGCGACCTGGCCGCCTGCATCTGCCGCGAACTGGGGGGCGGCTACAGCCTGGTCGAAGCGGCCCAGAGTCTGGGCTTCAGCGCCGCGCCGCCGTTGCCGCGGCAGGCGGTGCAGCGTCTGCGGCAGGCCCGCGAGGGGGTCGTCGAGGCGCGTCGCGAGCAGGCGGCCCTGCAGCAGCTCGCCGGCGGCCTGGACGGCCTGCGGCGCGAGGCCGAGGCGGCGCTCCAGGCGGCTCGTGAGCGCGACGTCGTCGGGGCGCTGTTGGACTGGCGTCAATCGGGTCGGGCCTTGGCGGCAGCGCGGCGACAGCTCGCGGGCTTCGATCCGCGTTGCGGCAGGCTGCGCGAGCAGGACTTCGAGCAGTGGCGCCTGCTCGGGCGCGAGTTGGGCCAGGCTGAGGCCGGCGTCGCGGCGGCGAGGCGGGCCCTCGAACAGGCCGAGGCCGGTCTGGCGGCGTGGCACGACCGGCCAGAGCCGCCCACGGCGGCGGCCCTGCGGCGAGCGCGGGTACTGCTGCAGGACCTGCAGAGCCTGGAGCGCGAAGGCCGTCAGGCCGAGTGCCACCTGGAGGGCTGTCGGGCTCGTGAAGCGGCCGCCCGCGGGGTCCTTGGTGAGCGTCTGGAGGCCGAGCACATCGAGCGCCTGGGCCGTCTGCAGCCCGACGAGGGCCTTGCCGAGGCGGCGCGGTCGCACCTGGAGGCGTCGAGCCGGTCGGCGGTTCTCGAGCACGTCCGGAGTCTTCCGGTGGGCTGTGAGGCGACGCCGGACGAGGGGGCTCTGGCGGTCTGGCGGCAGGGCCTCGATGTGCTGGGCGCCTGGCTTGCCGAGCCAGCCGTGGTGGTGTCGTCGGGTGCGCGCCGTCGTGCCTGGGCCGTCGTCGGTCTGGTGGTGCTGGCGGGTCTGGCGGCGGCGGTGCCGGCGCTGCTCTGGCGGCGCTGGGCGTTGCTGGTGCCGGCGCTGTGCAGCCTTCTGGCCGGGTGGCTCCTGCGGCCGCGTCAGTCTGCCGTGGCGGCGTCACGCCGGCCGGCTCTCGAGGCGGCCTACGCCGGCCTGGGCCTGGAGGCGCCGGTCGCGTGGGATGCGCCCGGCGTGCTGGCGGCGAGTGCCGAGCTGTCGCGGCGCTGTGGTCTGGCGGAGGCCCGCCTGCGCCTGCATCGCGAGGTCCAGGCGGTGTGCCGTGTCCTCGAGCGCGACGCTGCCGAGCTCCAGCGCCATCACGAGTCCGTGCGTCGCGGCGTTGCCGACCGCCTCGGCGTCGCCTTTGCGGATGAGCCCCTGGCGGCCTGGCATCTGGTCAGCCGCATCGCCGCCTGGCAGGACGCCCGGGACGCC
>JAAYZO010000491.1 GCA_012514865.1 Lentisphaerota bacterium
CCGGTCGACGCCTCGGGGCGACGCGTCACTCTGACCTATACTTGTGCTCCGGATCGCTCGAGGAACGGAGTGCACATGCGGCCTCTCGAAGAAGACCTCAAGGATGCTCAGCGGTTTCACGGACACCTTTGCCACGGCATGGTGATGGGCGTGCGTATGGCACGCTACGGTTGCCGGGAGCTGGGCTTGGACGATCCCCGCGCCTATCGCGACCTGGTGGTCTACGTGGAACTCGATCGCTGCGCCAGCGACGCCGTGGCCGTGGTGACGGGCGTGACGTTGGGACGGAGGCGTCTGAAGTGGGTGGACTACGGCAAGCTTGCGGCCACCTTCGTCGATCTGGCGAGCAGCCGGGCCGTGCGCCTGGCTCCCCAGCCCGAGGTGCCACACGCCGGTCGCGAGGATGATCCCCTGACCTTCTGGAACGACTGGGACGACGAGCGTCTCTTCAGCTGTACGCCGGTGCACGTCGATGTGGCGCCGGAAGATCGCCCGGGTCCGCCGGTGCGCAGCATCGTGTGCGAGGAATGTGGCGAGAGGGTCCAGGACGGCCGTGAGATCGACTGCGACGGCCGGCAGCTGTGCCGCGCCTGCGCAGGGGAGGCGTATTACACCTTCTGATCACGCGCGACCGACAGGGCGTGCGGCGACTCCTGCGATTACGCAGATGTGACGGGGCGGCTGAGGCGGCTGGCGCCTCCTGCGGGTACGCAGATGTCGCCATCCTCCTCAGCCGCCCCTTGCCGGTTTGGGGCTCTGCCTCACCGCCTGGTGCGTCTGGTGTAGTCGTAGGGGCGGCGGCCGGCGACGGCGTGCCGGTTTCGTCACTCGATCCTGGTCGCCGACCGAGGCTCGGAAGGAAGACGCCCTCTGCGTTGGTCACGCTCACCACGACCGCGACCGCGCGTCGACCCTGCGATCGTCGCGGCGGACACGTCTTGCCAACGCGGACACGCCGGCCACGGAGGTTCGCCAACCATGGCGGCTGCATATCACCACCGCGGAACCGCAAGACAAGAACCTAAGCGCAGTGACGCCAAGGGCCAGGCGAGGTAGGAAGGCGACATCTGCGTACCCGCAGGAGTCGCCGCCCGCCTCGCCTGGCCCTTGGCCACCCGGTAGTCTATGCGCCTACCAGTTGGTCACGTTGGTCGTCGACGGTGTGGTGGTCGTCGTCGTGCTGGAGCCGCCGCCGTTGCCGTTGCCGCCGGTGGTGGTCGTTGTGCTCGGCTTGGTGGTCGTGGTGGTGGAGGCGGTGCCCACTTCGACCTGCTGCGGCACCATGGGCCACGTGCTGATGAAGGTGTCCTTGTGCACCACGGTCCCATCGGGCAGTTTCACCGTCCGTACCACTTTGCACTGCTTCCCCTGCTGGCCATTGGTCTTGACCACCTTCTGCCCGGCCGGCAGGCTGGGATTGGGGATGGTGACCGTGGTCCGCGACACGAAGTTGTAGAAGTCGCTGGTGGTGTAGCTCACCTTGCGGCCCTCACTGGTGCCGTAGATGTTGAAGGTAGTGGTGACGCCGTCGGAGCTGCCACGGATCCAGATGTAGTGGCCTGTGTCATTCTTGAAGCGCAGGTTGGGACCGCCCGCGCTGACCGTGGCGTCACGGCCCTTGGGATAGTGATCGATGTAGATGGAATGGTTCTTGCGCTCGACGACCTCAAGGCCTGCGAAGAAGACGGCGTTGAACAGAGCCGTCGACACCTCGCAGATGCCGCCGCCGTAGACGTCCTCCAGCTTGCCCGGCCCGACGATGCCAGGGGCGGTCTTATAGCCGCGAGCGGCGGTACGGGGGCCGATCTGCTTGTCGAAGTTGTAGACCTCGCCCGGAGCGAGGAACACGTTGCTGGCGTACTCGGTGGTGATGCGCACGTTGTGCTGGCGGTTCGCAGTGCCCCCGTAGGAGTCGCTGTAGGTGGCCAGCAGGTCCTTGACGCCCATGGCCTCGGCTTCTTCGGTGGTGCGGTCGGGGTCGGTGGTCTTCACTGCGACCTCGACCGTGCGGCCGGTGGCCTTGAGAGAGGTCTCAGAGACCACGACGGCTGTGGCCGCGGGATCGATGGCCTTGCCGGGTACTCCCGGGACCACCCAGGCCTTCTTGCCGTCGCTCTTGAAGGTGGCGTTGACGGGTTTGGTGGCGACCTCGTCGGCTATGGAGGTGAAGAAGGCCTCCATCTTGGCGGCGTCGAGTTGGGGTACCAGCGTGGATACGCCGTTCACGTCCTTGGACGTGAAGCCCATGTACGAGGCGATCTGCTGCGTGCTGAGGGTCCACTTCTTGTCGCCGCTGGTGAGGACGATGGGGGCGCTGATCATGGTCTCGGCCTGCGCCAGCGCCTCGGCGGTGTCGTCGGCCTTGACGGCCGCCTCCACCACTTTCACGGGGATGGCGAGTTCGGTGGAGTGTAGCGTGGTGGCCACGCCGCGCACCTGCTCCCGCAGTGTGTCGATATCCACCGCTCTACCGGGCTGGTCCTGGACGGCCTTGATCTGACCGTTCTCCATACTGAGAGCGGCGTTCACCGGGGCGACGTCGATCTCGGTGGCTATCTTGGCGAGGGTGGCGTTGGTCTTCGCGTCATCCATCTTCCCGGTCAGGGGCACGTCGACGTCGGTGAAGTACAACTTCAGGCGTTTGCCCAGGTCGGAGAAGATGTTGCCCGCCCGCGACACGTCCATGGCCGCCGCCACGGCGCCTTCGACGTCCATGGCGACGCCCAGATCATCGGCGAACACCTCCCAGCTCTTGCCCTCGTAGGTGAGGGTGATGCTGTCCTTCTGCATGTCGTCCACCACGCCGTTCAGGCGGGCGGCGGCTTCGTCGGGAGTCAGCCTGCTGACCTGCTGACCGGCCACCGTGACCCCGGCGTGTATCTTGTTGTAGTAGAGGACTGAGTCGACTAGGATGGCCAGCACCACGATGGCTACTATGGCGCCAAGCCCGATGAGGATGTAGAAAGGTGTGTGCTTCCTGCTGTTCCTGGCGACGCGTGTTTCTATCAAGAGGGACCCTCTCCTGGATTTGAAATCGCTACAAAATAGCAGATGCGGCGATGCCCAAAAAGGGTTCCCGCATGGTGTACTTTTCTCGCTGAGCAGCCGGATTCCTGGCGCGCACGGCCAGATTTCGTGAACGGACTGCTCTACATCGACGCTGCGGCCGTGGAGGCCGGCCTCCGTGAGGCGGTGGAACGGGGTCTCATCGAGCCGGGGTTGGCGCAACGAGTGCGTCTGGTGACGCGGCTGGTGACCGCTCCGGTCGCGGGAGGGGCGGCTGCGCCGGACGGTCCGTACGACGCAGTCTCCGGGGAGGCACTGGGACAGTCGCTGGGGCTGTCGCGGGCCGCAGTGCACAAGCATGTCGCTCAGCTTCGCGGGCTGGGATTCCAGCTGGAATCGGCGGCCGGGGTGGGTCACCGGTTGCTGGAGCCGTTCTCCGACTTGGTGGCGGCCGAGGCGCTTCTGCCCCATCTGCTCTCGGCCGAGGGGCGCGGATCGGCCCACGAGGGATGGCGGGCCGGCCTGCCCTGTCACTATCGTGCAAGCTGCGATTCCACCAACCGGGTGCTGCGTGGGCTCATCCAGGGTGACGTGCCACCCGCCGGCACCACGGTGGTGACCGATCACCAGTCGCAGGGCCGGGGCAGATTGGACCGGGTGTGGCGTGACCAGGGCGGCACGGACCTCATGTTCTCCGTGCTGCTGCGGCCCGCGCTGGCGCCGGGCCAGGCGCATCTGCTGTCGTTGGCGGCTGCGCTGGCCGTGGCGGAGACTCTGGAATCGCTGCCCGACCTGGGGCTTCCCGCGCTGGAGACGCCGGTGGACGTTAAGTGGCCCAACGACGTGCTGGTGGGAGGCCGCAAGGTGTGCGGCATCCTGCTGGAGGGGGCCATGGATGGCGACCGCCTGCACTGGGCCATCGCCGGCATCGGGTTGAACGTGAACGGCGATACGGCCGAGTTGGCTGCGACCATCGAGCGAGAAGACCCGGAAGGCTTGGGCGGGCGGCCGCGACCGGTGGCATTGCGCGAGCTGCTGGGTGGACCGGTGCCGCGCGCCCCGCTGCTGGCGGCGTTTCTGGGAAGGTTGACGGCACGCTGGAAGGATCTCGAGCGTCCGGGCGGGTTGACTTCGGTGCTGGAGGGCCTGCGCCGGCGCGACCCGTTGCTGGGAAGACCGGTGGAGGTGTTCGGCGCGGCCTCGCGCAGCGAGGCCGCGCAGGTGGGCGAGGGCGCCGGCATCGGGCCGGAGGGTCAACTGCTCGTGCGCACGCCCGGCGGCGACACGGTGCCCGTCTACGCCGGCGACGTCAGCCTGCGCCGGCCCTGAAAGCCGCTCGGGTCCTCCCCGCCGGCATCACCGCTGACGCCAGGGTCGACCTCCGCGCCGCCGTCACTGCCGGCCGTCCGGCCGACCCCTCGGCGCCCGAGCTTCGTCGCGGGGTTCCAGATCGGCTTCCCGTAAACCCTGTCCACATTCGTGGTTGACAGCCCCGGCCTCGGGTTTGTAGACTGCCAGGGTTGGACTAGATGTTCACGGGCGTCGAGACGCGCCCATGTGGTTACGCACGAGGACACGCGGGAGGATCGAGATGAGGGACGCAGCGGGACAGACCGGTGGCGTGAGTCGGCGCGACAGCCTCGCAGCCGTGGTGAGCGCGGGTGCATCGTCGGCGGCACAGCCACTGGTCCGGCGGGTGGCTCTGGCGGCCGGTGCTGTGGGTCTGCTGACCGCCAGCGCGTATCTGTCGGTGCCGTTCTTCCCGGTGCCTCTCACCATGCAGACGCTGGCCGTGTTGCTCATCGGCGGCCTGTTGGGGCCCACCTTGGGCGCGTCGTCGGTGGCCGCCTATCTGGCGCTCGGCGCAGCCGGAGCGCCCGTGTTCCATAACGGTCTGGGTGGCTTCGCGATCTTCGCCGGACCCACCGGCGGGTACCTGGTCGGCTTCCTGGCCGCGGCCTTCGTCATGGGCACGGCCGTCCGCATGGCGACGCGCGTGTCCCGCCGCGGCGGCAGCAGCCGCGCGGCGCTGACCGGCTGGGCGGCGCTGGCGATCGTGGCTCTGGGCGTGTTGGTGGCCAGTGCCGCCGTCTACGCTGTGGGCGTGCCCTGGCTGGCCGTCTTCAGCGGCACCGATATGGCGACCGCGTTCAGCGTGGGCGCAGTGCCCTTCCTGCTGGGCGACCTGCTCAAGGGAGCCGTGGCCATCGCTGCGCTTCGTGTGGGTGGCGACGTCCTCGCCCGCAGGGGCCTGCTGCTTCCCTGATCTCGGGCACGACGTAGGACTTTCTCTCGGGTCGGGCGAGAACCGGCGGCCGCGAGCCGCCGCAAGGGGCTGCGCCGGGCCGTTCTAGGGGCCCCGGGCGGCGCGTCGGACAGGCTGTCCGGCGCTGCGGCCGGCTTGTGACCCGCTGGTCCGAGGGTTATCCTGCAGGTCATCGTCTCCCATCATGAAAGGCGGACAGCCCCCGCGTGACCGTACTCGACGCTCTCATACTCGGCGTAGTCCAGGGATTCACCGAATTCCTCCCCGTTTCGAGTTCCGGCCACTTGGTGCTCGTTCCCGAGTTCTTCGGCATCCCCACCCCCGGCCTGGGCTTCGACATCCTGGTGCACCTGGCCACTCTGGTGGCGGTGGTGGGCTACTTCATCAACGACGTCGTCAAGATCGTGACGTCTATCGTCGCGCCGCGCCGCATGGCGCGCGGCGAGCTCAAGTACTGGCGGCGGCTCTTCATCTTCCTGGTCATCGGCTCCATCCCGGCAGGGCTCGCTGGTTTCCTTCTTGGCGACGTCTTCGAGGGCTTCTTCAGTGACA
>JAAYZO010000492.1 GCA_012514865.1 Lentisphaerota bacterium
ACTCCTTCATCGACAACCGCGGCATGCGGGCCCTCCTCGCGGCCGCCGAGATCCTCGACGAGCCGACGTACCGCCGGCCGGCGCTGCGCTGGGGCCGCATCATGATGGAACGCCAGCGCCCCGACGGCGGCTACCGCATGGGCTACGGCATTACCTCGCGGGGCGAGGAGTGCTACGTCGCCGACGGCGGCGAAATCGCGGTCGGCATCGCCCGCCTCGCCGCCGATAGCACCGGGCGACAACGCCAGGAATTCATGGCCAGCCTCGATGCCTACATGGCCTACCGCGAGAGCTTCCGCGTCCCCACCGGCGGCATCGGCGTGGGATGGTGCCTGACCGACTACGGCCGCCGGCCGCTGACCCGCCTCGAGACCCCGACGCGTATCCTGGCGCCGGAGATGAACACCTACACCATCACCTGCACCCTGGCGGCCGCCTATGCCCATGCCGCCCTGCATGGCAGCCGGCCGCTCGAGCATCGCGCCGAGGCGGACGCCATGTGGCTCCTGCCGCGCGTCAAGGCCCTGCACGGCGCCGCCATCGAGAGCCTGCAGTACGCGCATGCCCTCACCAACGACCCGACGCAGCGCGCCATCTACGCCGACGCCATCGAGCGGGCCTTCTCGGCCAAGCTGCGTGAGGCCGGCGCGGCCGGGTCGTCGTGGTGGCTCTTCGGCGGCAGCCGCAGCGCCCTCGACCTCGGCGGCCTGGCCTATGTCCTCGCCTGCCTCGGCGACGACCCGGCGCTGCGGGCCGAGATGATGCGGGCCACCTGCCTGATGTTCAGCCCGGACTCGCCCGAGTCGGTGCTCGCCACCACACGTCTGGCGAAGCCGGGCCACGATGGCTGGATCTACATCTGCTATGGTACGCTCGGGCTGGTCGATGTCATTCAGCCCATCGTCAGCATGGACGGCCTCGTGCCCGGCCTGACGCCGGGACGGTGAGCCGCGACACAGCCCCGCGGCGCGCCGGTGTCGTCGATGGCACCACGGCGCCCTCGGGACCGCCTCAGGAGATCGCGATCATGGTTCGACGGCAGGGCACCGGCATCAGCGAAATTCGTGAGAATATGCGCGGCGGCAAGGGCATCGTCCGCCTGGAGCACTTCTGGAACAAGGGCGAGATGCAGCCGCGCATGCGTCTGTGTGCCCGGCTCGTCATCGAGCCCGGCGCCAGCATCGGCACGCATCGTCACGAGCAGGAGGAGGAGGTCTACATCGTTGTGCGCGGCCGCGGCCGGCTCAGCGACGGCGCCGAGACCACCGAGATCGGCCCGGGCGATACGGTCCTCACCGGCCACGGCGGCGAACACGCCGTCGAGAACATCGGCGCCGAGCCGCTCGAGATCATTGCGGTGATCACGACCTTCTGACGGCTCTTCCGCCACCCCGGCCCGGCCGGGTGACGGAGTCGGCGTACAGGGGCCGCCAGGCGGCCCCTCGCGCGCCAGCCTGGCTGGCGCGGCTGACAAACGGCCGCGGGCGGCTACAGTAGCACGGCCTTGCAGGCAGCCTGCACCGCGGTCCTTCTCGTGACAGATCACACAGCACAGCACCAGCCCGCCCTCGCGGCGCCCTTCGAGGCCCTGCGTCGTCGTCTGCGCCGGCGTCACCTCGCCGCCGCGGCGATTGCGGCGTTGGCGGTGCTGGTGGCGGTGGTGTTCCTGGTCGAGGCCCTCGACTCGCTGCGGCCCTGGCGCGAGTCGTGGGCGTTCCGGGCCGTCGGCGTGGGCCTTGCCCTGGGCCTGGTGGTCCTCGTTCGCGGTGTGTTCCAGGCGCTCTGGCGGGGGCCCTCGGCGCGTGCGCTGGCGCTCGAGATCGAGCGGGCCCGCCCGGAGTTCCTCGACGCCCTCGTCTGCGCGGTGGAGTTGGAGGCCGCGCCGCCGCGGCCGATGAACCCGGTCGAGCAGGCGCTCCTGGCGCAGGTCCGCGCCCAGGTGGCGGGTCGGGTGCCTCTGACGCCGGCGCTGTCCGCGGCCCTGCGCTGGCGGCGGCTGATCCTGCCGGCGGTGCTCTTCGCCGCCTGCATGGGTGTGGGTCTGCACACGCGGGCCTGGCAGAAGGCCATGGGGCACGCCGGCGACCGGCGCCGCGGCGAGAGCACGGGACTGCGCCTGCGCGCCCCCAGTGGCCCCGTCCCCGAGCACAGCGACGTCCGCCTCGAGGTCGACGTTCAGCGCTGGGAGCCCGAGGCCGACCTCGAGTACCGCGATGACCAGGGGCGTCATCGTTACCGCATGAACCGCGGCGAGGGCCGCTCCTCGTTCTTCACTCTCTACGGCGTCACCGGCACGGTGCGCTACCGCGTCCTGACGCCCTCGCTGGCGACGCCCTGGCGGACGCTGGAGACCTACCGGCCGCCGTCGTTCGAGGCGGTGTCGTTCCGGGTGGTATCGCCCTCCTACACCCGCCGTGCCGTGCAGGACGTCGACGGCTTCCGCGACCTCCGGGCGGTGGTGGGCAGCCGCGTCGAGATGCGTGTCCAGACCCAGCCCGGGGTCGCCGTCGAGCTGCGCGGCGAGGGCGCCCCGGAGGCCTTCGCGGTGACTCCGTCCGGCGCGGCTATGCACGCGGTGGTCGCCGAGGGCGACCGGTCGTTCCGCCTCGCCCTGCGCAGCCCGGCCGGCTGGGAGGCCATGGGTCAGGACCAGCGCCTGGTGGTGCAGCCCGACCTGCCGCCGGTGCTGTCGGTGCTGCAGCCCGAGCGCGATGCCCAGGCCGGCGTCGAGACGGTGCTGCCGGTGGCCGCCCGCGCTGCCGACGACTTCGGCCTGGAGCGCGTCGTGCTGACCTGGGCGGTCTCGGGCGGCGAACGGCAGTCGCGGGTGCTCTTCGAGGCCGCCGGCGCGGCGGTGCTGGACCGCACTGTCGAGAGCGCCTTCGACGTGGCGGCCCTGCAGGCCCAGCCCGGCGATGTCATCAGCTACAGCCTGTCGGCCGTGGACAACCGCGAGCCGGTGCCGCAGGAGACCCGCAGCGAGGTCGGCTTCATCGTGGTGCGGCCGAAGCTCGAGCCGAAGGACCAGGAGGGCAATCCGGGCGAACAGAAGAAGCTCGACATCGGCCCCCTTATCGCCGAGAGCAAGAGACTCATCCGCGTCACCTGGGACGCGGTCGCGCTCCCGGCGGCGGCACGGCCCGACGCCGGGGCGGCGCTGCACCGCGACCTGCTCGCCCTGCGCCTGGAAGTCCACCGCGTCTTCGTCGAGATCATGCAGGCCTCCAACGGCCAGGTGGCGGGGAGTCTCCCGACCTACTTCGCGCAGGCCGAACAGGAGATCGCCAGCGCCGCCGGCATCGCCGAGGCCGGCCGCCTGGCTGAGTCACAGGCGCCCCAGGAGCGCGCCCTGGCGGCGCTGATCCACATCGAGAACGAACTGCTGGAGAATGCCGTGCGGGCGCAGGGCCAGGAGGGCCAGGGCGACCAGGAGTCGCCGCCACCCGAGTCGCCCGCTGAATCGAAGGCATCCCAGCGGCAGGTCCTCGAGGCCCTGCGGCAGGCCCGCCAGCGGACCCAGGAGCTCGCCGAACGCCAGGCGCGCCTCAACCGCGACCTCCAGAATGCCGCCGGAATGCCGCCGGAGGCCAGCGCCGGGCTGGCGCAGAAGCAGGACGGCGTCGCCGGCGATACCGCCGCCCTGGCGCGTGACCTCGAGGCCCTCGAGGAGGCCCGCCGGGCAGCGCAGTCGCTCGTGGCGGGTGCCGGCGAGATGCAGCAGGGCGTCGGGCGCCTGAAAGGGCAGGACGTCGCCGGCGGCGAGCAGCACGGGCGTCGTGCCGGGGGCCTCCTGGAGGCCGCGGTCCGTGATCTGGACGAGGCGATCCGCCGCGCCGCCGCCGAGCGCCTGCGCTCGCTGGCGACGGCGGCCGAGCGCCTCTCCGCGGCACAGCGCGAGGCCGCCTCGGCGAGCCGCGACCTGGCCGGTCAGCCGTCGGCGCCGCCGAGTGCCCACGAGGCGGCCGAGCAGCGCCAGCGTCAGTTGAACCAGGCGGCGGCCGACCTGCGCAGTGCCGTCGACCGCACCGCCGGCGAGCTGGAGGAGACCTACCCCGAGACCAGCGAGGCCCTGAGCAAGGCCATGGCGCAGGCCGCCCGGCAGGGCCTCGACCGCGCCATGAGCCGCGCCGCCAATGCCCTCCTCTACCGCCGTCCCGAGCGGGCCGTGAAGCCGCAGACCGACGCCGCCAACTGGCTCCTGGAACTCGCCCAGGGCCTCGAGGCCGCGGCGACGACGCTGCCGGCGCTGTCGCGCGAGGAGCTGGCCGAGGCCCTCGAGGCCCTGCAGCAGCAGTCGCGCCAGACGGCGCAGGCCATGCAGCAGCCCGAGGCCGAGGGCCAGGCCCGCCTCGAGGCCATCCGCGAACGCGCCGCCGGAACCCTGCGGCCGCTCGCCGCCGCGCTGAAGGACCCGGTCCTGCAGGAGATCGCCGACCGCATGGGCGGCGACCTCGGCGGCAGCACCGCGGCCGAGGTCGGCGGCGAGATGCAGGGACTCTTCCGGGCCGCCATACGCGTCCTGGAGGGCCACGTCATGGCGGCCGAGGTCCGCCGTCGGCTGGACCTGAGCCGCCGCACCTCGGTGCCGCCGGAGAAGTACCGCCGCGAGGTCGAGGCGTACTTCCGCGATCTGGGGCGTGAGCCATGAGCGGCCTGGGCACCCCGATTGCATGGTTCCTGATCCTGGGCTGGGGCCTCCTGGCGCTGCTGCTCCTGGGCTTGCGCCACCGCTCGCTGCAGCCGGCCCTGGGGTATCGCTCCGTCTGGGGGCTGACACTCCTGCGTGGCGCGTCCCTGGTCCTGGTGGCCGTCCTCCTCCTGCAGCCGTACCGCGAGCAGCGCCGTCCAGACCGCGAGGCGTTCCGGGCGGTGGTCCTCCTGGACACCAGTGCCAGCATGACGGTCTCCGACCTGTCGGGGGGTCGGCCGCGTCTGGAGGCCGTGCGTGCGGCGGTGGCGCCGGGGGGTGCGTCGTCGCCGTCGCTGCTGGAGCGTCTCGATCAGACGGCGCGTCTGGAGGCGCGGGTCTTTGCCGACCGCAGCCGGCCGATGCCGTCGGGGGTGCCCGTGGCGGTGACGCCGGGTCGGACCGCCCTGGGCGAGGTCCTGGCCGAGGCCCTCGAGGAGAGCGCCGGGCCGCCGCTGGGGGCGGTGCTGGTCCTCAGCGACGGCTGCAGCAATGACGGCCGCGCGCCGACCGAGGTCGCGAAGCTCTTCCGGTCCCGCGGCATACCCATCTCCTGCGTCGGCATCGGCGAGCACCGCCAGGCCGGCGATCTGCGGGTGCGCTTCGCGGCAGAGCGCTACCGCGGCCGCAAGGGCGAGCCGCTCGAGCTGGCCGTTCTCCTGGAGAACCACTTCGATCACGCCGTCAGCACCCGGCTGGCGGTGCGTGATGACCAGGGCGTCGTCGCCGAGCGCGAGGTCAGCCTCGCCGCCGGTGCGAGCGTACGCGAGACCATCGCGGTGACGCCGTGGCGCGCCGGCTTCCTCTCCTACAGCGCCCGCGTCGAGCCGGTCGATGGCGACCAGCAGCCCGACACCGACATCGACGTCGCCGGCGCCGAGATCAGCGAGCCGGAGCACTTCGAGGTCCTCTTCCTCGGCGCCCACCTGGGCTGGGAGTACCGCTTCCTGCGCGGGCTCTGCGAGGCGCACCCGCAGCTCCGCCTGGCAGCGGTGATCCAGACCGGCCCGGCGAGCTTCTACCAGACCGGGCTCAACGGCGACGCCGAGGGCCGCCTGGAGGGCTTCCCGACCAGCCCCGAGGTGTTCCACCGCTTCGACGCGGTGGTCCTCGACGGCCGCGCCATCGGGGCCCTCGGCGACGCCGGCGCGGCGGCCCTCGTCGGCTTCGTCGACCGCCGCGGCGGCGGGCTGCTCGTCGTCGGGCCGACCGCGGACCTGCCGGAGAGCCTGCGCGAGGTCGTGCCGGTGCTGCCGGCGCCGGCGGGCG
>JAAYZO010000493.1 GCA_012514865.1 Lentisphaerota bacterium
CCATGGTCCCGCTTGCCCTGATCGACAAACGCCCGGGCGTTACCGTGGCCGGCATGCTGCGCAATTGGGGTCTGGTCTTCACCGGCAACTTTGCCGGTGCCTTCACCGTCGCGGTTCTGATGTCCATAACCTTCACTTTCGGCTTCACCCAGGAGCCCAATGCCGTCGGTCAGGCCATCGGCCATATCGGCGAAGGCCGCACCGTCGGCTATGCCGCGCACGGCGCCGCCGGCATGCTGACCCTTTTCGTGCGGGGCATGCTCTGCAACTGGATGGTGTCGACCGGCGTCGTCGGCGCCATGATGTCCACCTCGGTCCCCGGCAAGGTGCTGTGCATGTGGATGCCGGTCATGCTGTTCTTCTACATGGGCTTCGAGCATTCGGTGGTGAACATGTACCTGTTCCCCTCGGGCATCATGCTCGGCGGCCAGTTCTCTGTCATGGACTACCTGATCTGGAACGAAATCCCCACTGTACTCGGCAATCTGGTCGGCGGCCTCGCCTTTGTCGGCCTCGCCCTCTACGCCACCCACGCCCGCACCGCCAGCAAGCGCCCCGCTCCCACCGGCAGGTTCGTCCCCGCCGAATGATCCCGCCGGCCACACGCCACGGCCCATCCGGCACGCTCAATGTGCCGGCTGGGCTTATCTGTCGGCGGGCAGAGTGAGCGCCGCCGCCATTTCCTGTTGCAACTCAAATGAGAGAATGGTGGGCCCACCAGGACTCGAACCTGGAACCAGACCGTTATGAGCGGTTCCTGATTGGTGAACCTCGACCTGAAAGTGCCGGAACTCCACCACTTTTGGCAACCCCTCATTCACCCTCGTTCTCGTTGAGTTCACGGGAACCGGTCCCCCTCCGGTCCCCCTAACCTGCTTCGTTCTCAACTGGCTTTCCGGCCCAGGTTCTCGACCGCCGTGCGCTGGTGGTCCGGATGGTGATGACCGTAGACGTGCTCGAGGGTCGCGACACTCATTCCGAGGAAGCCAGCGCTGTCCCACAGATCGGCTCCTGACTGCATAAGCCAGGTCGCCGCCGTGTGCCGGAGCGTGTGCGGCGTCACATCCGGCGGCAGCCCGGCGGCTTTGACGAGCGAGGTGAAGCCGTTGTTGATGTCACCGATCCTCGCTCCGCCATATTCGATCAGCCAATCTTTAGAGATCGTATCGTCGCCGCGATCGGCAGCCCACCGCCGGAAGTGCGCCAGCGCTCTTTTGGGAAGCCTGATCGGCGGCTTCCGCTTGTTGGTCTCCGCCGCACCCTGAGCCCGGCGATAAAAAACCCCACGCTGGAGATCGACGTACCCAGCACCTTCGCGGACGGACAGCGCGGCACCGACGACCACGCCAGGTCTGCTGCCGGTGTAGACGCCGGCGATGATGAAGCGCGCCAGGTGCTTCCATGGACGCTTCCGCGTCGGCCTTCCGTTCTGTTTCTCTACATGTCGCCAGGCTGTCCAGAGGAGGCGTGCGACTTCCTCCCGCGTCAACCACCGTTCTTTCGGCTGCGACCGAGGCGGGAGAAAGACCTCGACGACTTCTCTGCAGTACCCTTCACGGCGGTGCCAATTGATCGCCGACCGCAGATCCTCAAGCTCGCGGCGGGCACCGGCGGCGGTGACCATTCGCGGCGCGTTCCCTGTCTTGGCCGGCTTCGAGTTCCTTCGGGGTTGGGCGCAGCGGTATGCGACATAGGCGCGGCACTGGGCGCCGGTGACCTGTGCTAAGGTCTTGCCTGCCCACCAAGCCCCCAGGGTCGCGATATTCTGCGCGGCGAGGATCGGGCGAGCATGCGTGGGCACCACGGCTTCCGCGTACATGCGAAGGACATCCGTCACCAACCAACTCGCCGCGGGCTGCAGGTCGAGGGGGGCGGCCGCGTGCTTGTCCGCCAGGTGCGCCGCTAATGCTTTTTCAGCCGCCGCAACGTCGCTTGCAGGGC
>JAAYZO010000494.1 GCA_012514865.1 Lentisphaerota bacterium
ACCGCCGAATGACGCTCCACACGAAGCGCGCGCGGCCCTGGCCGTCGGGCCCCTGACGACGGCGGCCGGCCGGCAGCCGCCAGCGGTCGACGGCCGGCACCGGTGGGTCACACACCGGGAATATACCCCGCGGCCGGGGCCCGTGACGGCCATTGCCCGCACCGCCGGGGCCGTTTCGGCGGGTGATCCGGAAAAGACGACGACGCCCGGACAGGGTGTCCGGACGTCGTCTCGTATGCGAACAGGGTGACGTCGGCAGGCTCAGCGACCGGCTGCGTTGCTCTTGCGACCGCTGAGGAGGCCCTTGAGGTGCTCGACGTAGGCGTCGGCCCCCCCGCGGACATAGCCTGTTCGAGCCAGTTCGTCACCCTGGGCGCTGACCAGAATCACGGTCGGGTAACCCGAGACCCTGTAGATCGACTGCAGTTGGCGGTTCTGGTTCTTCAACGCGTCGGGCTGCTTGGCGCGCATCGGAAAGTCGGCCAGGAACAGCACAAGGTTGTCTTTGGCGTAGTCCTGGAAGGCCTTCTGGGCAAAGACCTCGCTGTCAAGGCGCTGACACCAGATGCACCAATCCGATCCGGAGAAGTCCATGAGGATCGGGAGTTTCTTCTCAGCGGCGATCTTCTTGGCTTCCTCGAAATTGGTGATCCAGCCCGCGCTCTCGGCGGCTCCCAGGCTTGCCGTAAGGAGCACCACGGCCGCGCACCACTTCATGCCATGGACCAGACCACTCATCGATGTAAGCCTCCGCAAGCCGAACCCTGCCGCTGTTTGCCGTGACCCGCCCCACCGCCTTGCCCACTCGGGGCCCGCTCTTTTCTCGGGGGTGGTACCGTTACCTACTGTTGACCCGCCGGGCGGCCGGAGGTTTCCGCGAGCGGCCGAGGAAAACGCCGCGGCGGCGGCGCCATCCCGCGAGTCGTCCAGGCCTGCCTGGCCGCGGGCATTGCTGGCGCGGCCGGCGCCCGCAGCCCATCCAAAGCAGAGTCGGAAGCGCCTGAGGTTTATCCGCGGCCGCGAGTTGAAACATCCCGGCCATCGCAGTACCGTTGGGACAATACCAACAAACACCGTCTTGGTACTTTTTGTAATACCAACTGGTATCGGAGGGCGGATTGGGCATGGACGTGCTGGCCTATCTGAGGATCGACCCAGAGTCGGGCCTGCCCATTTACCGGCAGTTGATCCGCGGTGACCGGCATGGCCGTCGAGCGGCTCGACGGCCGTGAGCAGATGGCCGCCACCGTCGTGCCCTCGGGACACCCGCTCGCGGCCGGCCTCGACGGCAACGACACCCTCGCCGCGCAGGGCTTCACCGTTCCGGCCACGGCGCGGCTCCACCCGACCGAGTTCGGGCCGCGCTTCAGAATCACCGACCCCGAGGCGGCCGTCATTGCACGCTTCGCCGACGGCAAGGGCGCCCTCGCCGCACGCGACCTCGGCGACTGGAAGTCGGTCTATTCGGTGGTGCCGCGCCTGGAGGCGCCGATGCTGCGCAACATCCTGCGCTGGGCCGGCGTGCATATCTACACCGAGGACCCGGTGACCCTGGACGTCAATCGCAACGTCCTGGTCGTCCACAACGGCTACGAGGCGGCCAGAGACGTGGACCTCGTCCTGCCCCGCAAGGCCGATGTGGTCGACGCCCTGACCGGCACTCCCCTCCTGAACTACCCTCTGAGCCTGTAGCTATGTAAGCTTGGGCTAGCCTCCTCGTGCTTCTTCCTGCGGGAATTGCTTTTCAACGCTTGCTTTTCACGCATAGCTACCATATGGTATGTACAGGTGGCTGGTCAGGAGGCACTCGATGAGCTATCTGCAGATCCAGCGGAACCGGGGCGGGACGGGCGAGGAACTGGCCTATGTGCACCTGGCACGGAGCCTGTG
>JAAYZO010000495.1 GCA_012514865.1 Lentisphaerota bacterium
CTCACCTGGTCACCCTGAAGGGGTGCCAGATCGTAGCCGGGGGTCGCGCGTAGCACGACCCCCGGAACCGCGAACCCACGCACCACGCACCCTGAAGGGGTGCCAGAACCGGACTTTCAAACAGCCCAGCCGCGGCCGTGAAGCCGGTCGCAAAAGGCCCTTAACGGGCTATAGTTCGCGTTCGCGTTGCCGCCTGGGACGTCTTGGGAATGGACGTAAGGCATCGGCGGCAACCCCCTGCGGCCCGGCGGCGCCGTTTCTGATGTGTCGCCGCGGCCTGGCCGGTGCCGAGTGCGGCCGGCCTGCGAGCCGACGGCGGGATCGTGTGGGCCGCCGCCGGGCTCCGAGTGCGCGGGCAGACAACGACAGCACCCTGCATAAGGTGAGATGGCATGGCCTCCGAACGCCTCAGCGAGCGGTTCTTCAAGCGCGGCAGCGAGTTCCTCGGGGTGCGCTACCCGATCCTCTCCGGCGCCATGACCTGGGTCAGCGACGCCCGCCTGGTCGCGGCCGTCTGCAACGCCGGCGGCTTCGGCTGCCTGGCCGGCGGCAATGCCCCGGCGAAGGTCCTCGAGGACGAGATCCGCAAGGTGCGCGAGCTCACCACGAAGCCCTTCGCGGTCAACCTGGTGACCATCGCCCCGATGTACAAGGAACACCTCGAGGTGGTCTGCCAGCAGAAGGTGCCCTTCGTGGTCTTCGCCGGCAGCTTCCCGAAGGAGGAGCCGGTGCAGCGCGTCAAGGCCACCGGCGCCAAGGTCATGTGCTTCGCCTCGACCGACTCGATTGCCCAGCGCATGATCCGCTACGGCGCCGAGGCCATCATCCTCGAGGGCATGGAGGCCGGCGGCCATGTCGGCCATGTCAGCCTGATCGTGCTCCTGCAGCAGGTCCTCTTCGCGACCAGCGCGGTCCCGGTCTTCGTCGCCGGCGGCCTGGCCAGCGGCCGCATGGCGGCGCATCTGCTCCTCATGGGCGCCAGCGGCATCCAGCTCGGGACGCGCTTCGCGGTCTCCGAGGAGAGCCCGGCCCACCCCGACTTCAAGCAGCACTTCCTGCGCGCCAATGCCCGCGACGCGGTCAGCACCCCGCAGTTCGACAGCCGCCTGCCCGTGGTGGCAGTGCGGGCCCTGCGTAACCAGGGCCACGATGACTTCTCGCGGCTGCAACTGGAACTCATTGCCCGGCTCGACCGCAAGGAGATCACCCGCGAGGCTGCCCAGCTCGAGGTCGAGAAGTTCTGGATGGGCGCCCTGCGCCGTGCCGTCCAGGAGGGCGACATCAAACGCGGCTCGCTCATGGCCGGCCAGTCGGTCGGCCTGGTTGACAGGGTCCAGCCGGTCGCCGACATTATCCGCGAGCTCACCGACGAGATGGAGGCCGAGTTCCAGCGGGTGCGGTCGAGCCTGCAGTGACAGGCGCACCGGCCGTGGAACGCGACCGCGTGGCTGACGAGAGGACACCGACCATGACTGGCGCCGCCTGCCGCCGTGGGGGCACCCTGATCGTCCTGTCCGGACCGAGCGGCGCCGGCAAGACCAGCGTCTACCGCGCCCTCCTGGCGGCCCACCCCGAGGTCAGCTTCTCGGTGTCCTGCACCACCCGCCCACCGCGCCCGGGCGAACGCGACGGCGTCGACTACCACTTCCTCGACCGGGATGCCTTCCAGGAGCGCGTCGCCGCCGGGGACCTGCTCGAGTACGCCGAGGTGCACGGGAATTGGTATGGCACCCTGCGCCGCGAGGTCGATGCGCCCCTCGCCGAGGGCCGCGATGTCCTCCTCGATATCGACGTCCAGGGCGCCCGGCAGGTCCGCCGCGTCGCCGCCGGCACGCCCCTGGCCGCGGCGGCGACCTACGTCTTCTGCGCCCCGGGGTCGCTCGATGACCTGCGCCGGCGCCTGCGCGCGCGCGGCACCGACGCCGCGGCCGTCATCGCGCGGCGCCTGCAGGCCGCCGAGGCCGAGCTGGCGGCCTGGCGCGACTACGACTGGCTGATCGTCAACGAAGATGGCCGCCTGGCACAGGCCGTGGCCCACCTCGAGGCCATCCTGCTGGCCTGCCGCTGCCGCACCGCCGCCTACCGCAAGGAGCCATGGACGCCATGAACACCGCCGGTACGGATGCCGCCAAGCCCACCGTCGTCCTCGGTGTCACCGGCTCGATCGCCGCCTACAAGGCCGCCGACCTCACCAGCCGGCTGGTCCAGGCCGGCGTCGAGGTCGAGGTCATCATGACCGCCAGCGCCATGCGCCTGGTGCAGCCGCAGACCTTCCTGACCCTCTCGCGCCGGCCGGTCGTGACCAGCCTCTGGGAGATGCCCGACTGGCAGCCGGGTCACGTCGCCCTGGCCGACCGTGCCCGCGTCCTGGTGGTGGCGCCGGCGACCGCGAACATCCTGGCGAAGATGGCGCACGGCCTGGCCGACGACGCCCTCTCGACCTACGCCCTCTCACACCACGGCCGCGTCGTCGTGGCGCCGGCGATGAACCCGCGCATGTGGCAGCACCCCGCCGTCCAGGAGAACTGCGCCACCCTGCGCCGCCGCGGCGTCCGCCTGGTCGGACCGGCCCGCGGCCACGTCGCCTGCGGCGAGGACGGCGTCGGCCGCCTGGCCCCCATCGAGGAGGTCCTCGCGGCCGTCCTCGAGGAGCTCGGCTGAGCGTGTGGCGGCACCGCGTTGTCCCAGTTGCAACGGCGCTCCGGAAGTCTATACTGTGGCCCACAAGGCGTCGTTGCGGTCGGTACCATCACCGACCTGCCGCACCGACAGCAGGCGTATCGGGTGGTGCTTGACGCTCCATGGCTCGCAAACCCTCCAACCTGGCAGACTCTGGCCGTTCTGCCGGATCCGATAAAGGCCGACGCTATCTCAGCCCGGACGAGGTGGTGACCACCGACGAGGCCGCGGCGGCGACCCCCGCCGCCGATGCCAGCAATGGCCAGGTCATCGCGGCATCGCCCACCGGCGAGATGGTCCACGAGGAGATGGCGCGCGTCGCCAGGAACGGCCGCTACACCATCCAGGACATGCTCGCCCGCGGCGCCGAGAGCGTCCTGTACCGCGCCAGCGGCGGCCATGTCACCTTCTGTGTCAAGGCCATCCGGAATGTCCTGGGCATGGCCATCGGCTCGGCCTCGACCCGCAGCCATGACGGCAAGCTCGACGTCTCCTACCGCAGCAAGGTCCGCCACCTCCGCAACGAGTTTCAGGTGGGCCAGGCCCTCCTTAGCGCCGGCGACATCCCGGTGGTGCGCATCTACGCCCTGCGCAAGGTGCGGCGTTTCGGTGTCGAGATGGGCTACGACCTGCTCATGGAGCACCTCGAGGGCGCCGACATGGGCGACCGGCACCTCGCCCGAAGCCTCTCGGTGGTCGATAAGATCGGCATCTTCCACCAGACCGTCCGCGCCCTCGACTACATGCACCAGCACTGCTATATCCACCTGGATATGAAGCCCTCGAATATCATGGTCACGCACGGCCGCGCTCGCCTCATCGACTTCGGCGTCTCGGTCAGCCTCGGCCATCGCCCGCGCGCCGTCACCGGCACCGCCGGCTACCTCTCGCCCGAACAGATCGTCCGCGATTACCTCAACGAGGCGACCGATATCTTCGCCCTCGGCGTCACCTTCGCCGTGATCTTCGGCGGCAAGCCCATGCGGCAGAGCCCGGCCGATCTGAAGAGCCGGCAGTTCCGCTCCGAAGCACGCTACCACCTCGAGAGCGTCGAGCACCCCAGCATGACCGACATCCCCGAACTCCAGGAATTCCCCGAGATCGCCCACGTCATCAGCCAGTGCACCGTGCCGCGCCGCGACAAGCGCATCCCCAATACCAGCCAGCTCATCACCCGCCTGGAACGCGCCGCCGCCGAGTACGGCATCCGGCTGCCCCTGCCACACACCTGACGGCCGCCGCTGCAGCCAGGCCCCCGGCGCCCGGGGCAAGTAGGTCCGCGGCGCCGTCCGTGGACCTCGCTCGCCGCCTTGGCTGGAGCGCGAGTGTCCACAGACGCGAACGCGTCCACGAGCCGCAACGGCGCCGACAGCACAACACCGCGAGGAAGCGTCGCCCGCTTCATGGGATGGAGCGCGAGTGTCCACAGACGCGAACGCGTCCACGAGCCGCAACGGCGCCGACAGCACCGCCCCCGGTCTTCCTTCCGTACGAGCCGCGCCGGCCCTCAGCCCCGGGCCTTCGCCAGCAGATGCGCGTAGAAGCCCTCGAGGCGCTCGCCCAGGAGGGCCGTGCTGAAGTGGCTGCGGGCGTAGGCCGCGGCCTGCCGGCCGAGCTTCTCGCGCCAGGGCCGCTCACGCACCAGACGCAGCCAGGCCGCCGCCAACGCCGCCGGCTCGGCCGGAACCACCAGGCCGGTCTCGCCGTCCTGGACAATCTCCGGCAGCATCCCGAAGTCGGAAACCACGCAGGGCCGACCCAGCGCCAGGGCCTCGCGCACTGCCCGGGCCGTGCCGTCCGACCCCGGCATCAGCAGGGTGAAGACATCCAGGGCGCCGAGGATGTCGTCGTAGTCCTCGATGCGGTAGCCGGTCAGGACGACGCGGTCGCCGAGGCCGAGCCGCTGCATCGGCGCCACGACCGTCTCCTGGAGCTGACTGGACCGCCCGATGACCAGGAAGCGCGCCTCGGGCTCCTCGGCCGCCAGCCGCGCCGCGGCCTCGAGGAAGACCTCGGCCTTGCGGTACTTCTGGTACCGCCCGACGATCCCGATCAGCGGCGCCTCGGGGGCAATGCCAAAGCCGGCGCGGACATCGCGCAGGCGCCGCGACGGACTGAAGCGCTCCAGGTCGATGGTCAGCGGCTGCACCCCGACGCGCTCCGGGTCCAGCCCGAAACGCTCGATGGTCGCCTGCCGGAAGGACTCGGTGAACAGCAGGAGCCCGTCGCTCAGGCGGCGCAGCAGAGTGCGCGACCCCAGCCGCGACTCCAGGACGCTGCGCCGGTGCAGGGTCCGCACCAGCACCGGCGACCGCCGTCCCAGCGCCAGGCGGCAGGCGCCCGCTCCGAGGGCATGGTCGTGGCTGAGGTGCATGTGCACCACCTCGAAGCCCTCGGCGGCGACGAAGCGCGGCAGGCCGCGGAAGTCGCGCCAGGTCGCCCGCAGCGGCCAGTGGCGATCCAGGGCCCACTGCGTCGTGGTCCGCACCCCATAGGCCGCCGCCTTGCCGGCGATGTCCTCGGGGACCGCCTTGGGGCTCGGGCAGTGCGCCAGAAGGACCTCGTGACCGCGGTCCTGGAGGCTCTGGCACATCTGCAGGACCGGCTCGGCCGGGCCCGTCCACTTCCAGTCGCTGTAGAGATGGAGGATCTTCATTAAGGTCTACCTTCGCCGGGCTATGGCCGGCCGTCTCTCAGGGCCTGCTCGCGCCGCCGCGACGCGCTCGCGCCGCCACCGCCGCGCCGGACGTCGCCGGCACCGCCGCCAGAAGTCGCCGCAGCACCGCCGGCGTCAGGCCGGCCTCGCGGCGGTACTCGACGGCGAAACGAAGGCGCTCACGCCGCGAGACTGCCGCCGGGAGGTTCCCCAGGAACTGCCCCAGCGCCCGCACGCGCTCCACCGGCCGGACGCCGCCCCAGAAGCGCACCGCGTCAGCGTCGACCATGCACACCGCGCCGCGCGGCTCGCCGTGGCGGGCCTCGACGAAATTCGTTGCCTTCAGGTCGTGGGGAACCGCGCTGGAGCTGTGCAGGGCCGCCAGCAGCCGCGCCGCGGACGCCAGCAGCGGCCGCCGGGCCGGCGCCGGTAACTCGCCGGAGGCCGCCTGCAGGTGGCGCGCGCCGACATCCTCCAGGACCAGCACCCCGCCGTCCCGGCCCGCCAGCCAGGCGTGGCAGCGACACACCGGGAAGCGCGCCGGCGCCAGGCGGTAGTGGTTCAGCCAGCTCCGCCGGTCAGCCCGCCATGGACCGCGGCCCGGCTTGAGGAACTCCTTAACGACATACGAGACGCCGCCCACCTCGACCCGCGACAGGCGGCGCTTGCGGTCGTCCTTCAGCAGCCGCCCCGCCGAGACCTGAGCGCGGTGCTGGCGCAGGGCCTCGCGGGCGGCCTCCAGTGAGAAAGGCCGGGACAGCCGCCAGAGGCCATCCGGGTCGCGATGGCACTGGCACAGGCTGCTCTCCTCGAGCAGCCGCCGTCGCCGGCCCGGCCAGCGCCGCGCCGCTGACCGCGCCTGCCGCCGCAGCAGGTCAACGTAGACGCCCTGCGCATCGCCGCCGGGCTCGACCGCACCGCCGGCCGACAGCAGCGCCGATACCTCGCGCCGACGCAGCGACGGCGCCAACTGCGTCACCCAGCCCGCCACAGCCCAGGCACTGCGATCCCGACAGGGACGCACACCGGCCAGGTCGACCAGCACACAGCGCGGGCCCGCCGGGCCATCCGCCACCAGGATATTGCCGGCGTGGAGATCCGGGTGGCGCAGGCCGGCCGACGCGTAGGACCGCGCGAAGACCACCAGCGCCTCCAGCAGACGGGCCCGCCCGCACGGCTCGCCGGCCACACGAGCCCAGGCCGCGGCCAGGTCGTCGCAGACGCCCACGTCGACCGCCGCCGAGAGGGTCTCGACGCCCCGGACCCCATACCCCAGCGGCGCCGGCACCGCCAGACCACGATCACAGGCCAGACACGACGACTCGTACTCGCGACGGCCCGCCGGACGCCAGCGTGCCTTCAGACGCTCGAACCACCCCGGCGGGCTGTGAACCTTGACCACCATGCCCGGGCTGCCCGGCACGCGGTAGACCTGACGGAGGCGGTTGCGCTTGATCAGCACCGCCGATGCGGCCCAGGTACCGTCCACCAGAGACTGGCGCAGGAAACTCGGCGCCGACGGCGCGAACTCCCAGCGGAAACTCTCCGGAGACTTGAGCGGGGACGTCATCGCGGTCCTGTCCTGGGCGACGGCTGCACCCAGCCGGCAACATCGGCCTCCGCCACGCCACCATGGCGCCGGCGCCACCGCCGGCAGGCTCCAGCGGCCGAACTCCAGGCGGGTACGATACCATAGCCAACCGGCGTGGGGCTGTCCACATGACCGCCCCCGCCGCCGCGGCCGCAGCCGCCCTCAGGCACCGCGCCCCGGCAGTGGGGATAGCCCGAGCAGCCCCAGAACTGCCGCCCGGCACTCC
>JAAYZO010000496.1 GCA_012514865.1 Lentisphaerota bacterium
ACCAAGGCCACCACCAGCGCCGAGACCGGCAGCGACACCGGGAGCCGCCACCAGAGCATCACCGGAAAGGCCGCCAGAATCCCCGACACCACCGCGGAACCGGCCGCAGACGCCGCGACGACCCGCGTCCAGAACCCCACAGACGCCAGCGCGCCCAGCCAGTACTCGCGCGGGCCGAGCGCCGGCGAGGACGGGACCTTCAGCCCGCCATCGGCATCGTCGCTGGATACGATCGTGATGTCGCCTGCCATGGGCTTTCCTGTCATTGCCTCAACCTCGACGACGGCACCGCCGCGCCGGCAGCCGGCGGCGTCAGCGCCGCCGACGGAATCACCGGCAGGGTCACCGTCGGCACCAGCGCCTCGCCATAGGTCAGAGCCCCGAAATCCACCCGCGGCTGGACCTCCCAGGCGGGGGCGAAGGCGTCGTCACGGGCGCCGATCAGGGTGCCGATCGGAATGCCCTCGGGGAGGGCAATGGCGCCGCCGGCCGCCGTCACGACGGCCGCCGGAAGCTGCACCGGCAGACCGGCGTTGTCCAGACCGAGGACCTGCAGACGCGGCTGCCCCGGCAAGGCCCAGCCCTCGGGGACCGGCTCGGTGGCCTGCGGGCCGTCGGCGCGCGCCAGCAGGCCGCGGAAACGCCGGCCGTCCGGCTGCACGACCTCGACCCGAATCGCCATCTCCGGGGAGGTCAGCAGCCGCAGCCGCAGGCGCTCGTCCTCGCGGACCACGACGCCGGCGAGGGCGCCCTGGCACAGGCAGGCCAGGCCGGCGCGCAGCCCGAGCGAGGCGGCCCCGGCCGGCTCGGCGTGGTCGTAGTAGGTCGCAAGGTCGCGATGCCGGATGGCGAAGGCGACGCGCGCCATGGCGTCGGCCTGCCGGCCGGCCTGGCGGCCCGCCGCCAGCACCCCGGCGAGCTGCCGCTGCGCCCCGGGGAAGAGGTCCCGTTCGACCGTCAGGATCCGGCGCAGTTCGGCCATGACGCGGGCCTTGGCCGCGTCAGGAGCAGGCTCCAGGGTCGCGGAGGGCCCGGACGGCGACGGCCAGCGGGTGGCGACGTAGAGCTGGCGACGGCCGGCCGTCGCGGGGACCTTCACCCGGGCTCGCACGTAGCCCTCTTCGGTCGTCTCCAGCGCATCGACCCAGCCGATCGGGATCCCGCCCGGCACCAGCGCCTGCTGGCCGGTGGCGGCGACCGATGAGGTCACCACGGCATCGCCGACGGTGACCGCGATGCCGCGCGAGCTGATCTGCAGCTCGAGGCTGCCGGGCAAGGCCGCCGGCCCGCCGGCGCTGCGCCGGCGCCAGGCGCCGACCAGGACGCCCTGCAGGCCATCCCGGCCCGGGATGTCGCAGTACAGCGCCAGCGGCCCGGAGCCCAGGGCCCGCATGGTGCTGGTCAGCGGCATGACCTCGTCGACGAGGCCCACCAGGTAGCCCTCGGCATTGAACACCGGAGCGCCGCTGGCGACTTGGTCGCGCCGGCCGCAGCCGAGGCGCAGGCCGTCGCGGAACAGATCGACACGACGGCTCAGGACCGGCGCCCGACAGAAGCGGTTCAGGAAGACGAAGCGGTCGCGCAGGGCCAGGTCCCAGGCGTGCTGGTAGAGCGGCGTCGCGGCGGCGCCGCGGCCGTCACGCGGCGGCAGAATCGCCTGCCAGCGCCGGTCGAGGAGCTGCTGGTGCGCCGCCGCGTCGGGCTCCTCAGCCGCCGACACCACGGGCCGCGGCGCCGCCCAGCGCAGGAGGACCCACGAGGTCACGACCTGACCCGGCATCACCAGCACCTCGCGCAGGAAGCGGTCCATGCCCAGGCGCAGGCGCTGGGGCAGCAGCAAACCGGACACCGCGATCAGGCCGATGCCCAGCAACACCCCAATATACTCACGCAGTGCCCCCATCCACGCTGCCTCCAGAAGACCCCGCCGAGCCGCCATCCGCGACTCCGGAAACCCGCGCCGACGGGCGCGACGCCAACGGCGCCCAGTACGGCAGTGCCGGACCCGCCACCGCCGCCGGCACCGCCGCCGCGGCGTTGAACTGCAGCAGCGCCATGGTCTGGGCATCCAGGACCGCCGGCGTCACGTAGTCCGCCCCACAGGACGGACAGACGCCGCTCTCGGGCTCCAACGGCGCCCCGCAGGATGGACAGGCCGACACCAGCGTCCCGCCGCAGTACCGACACACCACCTCGCCGTCCGGCTGCGACAGCACCAGGCTCGGCAGAAAACGCACCTGGCCCGGCAAGAGCAACGGGCGGTTCAGGCGACAGAACGGCGTCAGGCAGCAGTGCGGCACCGCCGACGGCACCGACGACACCCCCGACGGCGCGGGCGCCGCCGCCGAGGCCCCCGACAGCCACACCGGCACCGGCAGATCCAAGGCCTCACAGACCAGACGGACCGTCGACTCGCCCAAGACCCGAACATCGCCGGATTCGTACCGCGACAGAGCCCCCTTCGTCACCCCGACACGACGCGCCAGCGCCTCCAGGGTCAGACCGTGACCCCGCCGCGCCAGACGCACCCGCCACGGAAACTCCCGCCGTTCTGTGTCTGCATCCATGAGGCTTCCCTGAACTCCACTCACCCGGCGACCCCGACCGGCACCGTCCGGGCCGTCATTACAATCTGCCCCGTCCGACCCGAAAATGCAAGCCTTGTTTACTCTGTTTGTTTACCGTCTAAACGGCGGCCGATGGGAGCGCATTCTTCCTTGTTTTCAGGTTATCCACAGGGGTATTCTGAGGCGGAAACCGTGACCCAGTAAACAAGTTGTTAACAGGCTGTGTAAACAGAGCGGCGAGGGCCGTGCCGAGAGCAGTGGCAGCGGGAATGGACATCGTGGACATCGTGGACAGGATGGACGGCGCTCCGGCGCCAGGCGCCACGGGCCACGGGGCGCGGGGCGCCGGCGGGAGTGCTGGCGCCGTCGGCGCCAGCGGGTCGCGCTCGGCTGGCGCGACCTACCCGTCTGACCCGTCTGACCCGTCTGACCCGTCTGACCCGTCTGACCCGTCTGACCCGCGAGTCCACGCTCCACGCACCCTGAAGGGGGTTCCGGAAGCGGACTCCTGAACCGCGGTGCTCATACCACCCCCCGCGGGCTGGCCGGCGAGGCTGCGGCGGGATAGAGTAGTCTGTACCTTAATCAAGGGGGGGGCGAGGGTCGAGCATGGAGGCGTTGGCGTGATGTCGAGGCTATGGGTGGTGATGGTGCTGGGCCTGGCGCCTTGGCTGGCGCTGGGCCAGGATCGCGGTGCAGCGCGCGTGACGGTCTATGGCAACCGTGATCTTGGGCCGGTCAACCGGCATCTCACCGGTGCCGGCGTGGCCGTCGCGGCTGACGGCCGTGCCGGCGGGCTCTGGGACCCTGAGCGCGGCCAGCCGGTGCCGGAGGTCGTGACCGCGGCGGGCGCCTGCGGGGTGCGGCTGGCGCGCTGGCCGAGCAGCTGCGCGGCGCACACCTGGAACTGGAAGGAGGCGGTCGGTCCGGTCGAGCGCCGTCCCGGTCATGCCTTCGGCATCCCGGAATTCCTGCGTTGGTGCCGGGCGGCGGGGGCGCTGCCTCTCATCACCCTCGGCGCCTGGTCCGGCGACCACCAGGACGCCGCCGACCTGGTCGAGTACCTCAACGCGCCCAACGACGGGCGCAACCCGAACGGCGGCACGGACTGGGCGGCAGTGCGCGCCGCCGATGGCCAGGTCGTGCCCCACGGGGTGGTCTGGTTCGAGTTCGACGGCCTGGCCTTCCATGGCAACGACGCCGCGGCGGGCCAGCCGGTGCGCGAGCGTATCGCCGCGGCGGACTACGCGGCGCGCTACCTGCGGATGCGGCGGGCCATGCGCGCTGTGGACAGCGCCATCCGTCTGGGCGCCGCGGTGCCGCTGGGTGTCGACACCTGGAGCCGCCCTGTGCTCGAGGAGGCCGGCGACGACATGGACCTGGCGGTGACGGCCCTGCAGCTCCCCGAGTGGACCGGCGACGCCTCGCCCGAGCAGTCGAATCTCCTCCTGCAGGCCAGCCTGGCCTCGGGGGCCCAGGTCGCCGAGGCCTTTGCGCGTGCCAACGCCATGGTCGCCGAGGCCTGCGGCCGGCGCGACCTGCCCTGGCTGGTCATCGACTGGGGCAACGCCTTCCGCCAGGAGAAGCCGGTGCCCTACCGCCACACCCTGGCGGCGGCGCTGGGCCAGGCCGAGCAGCTCCGCGTCATGATGGACCCGCGCCAGCGCATCGCCATGGCGGCGTTGCGGCCCTTCGTCGGGCAGGAGTGGGCTCCGATCAGCGGCGGCGCGAACCGCAATGAGCCCCTGCGCTCGCAGGCTCTGGCGATGGTCATGGAACTCTACGCGCAACACCTCGGCGATGTCCGCGTCGCCAGCGAGGTCACCGGCGAGACCTGGGACTTTGCCGGCGCCGCCGGCGTCCTGCCCCGCCAGGGCGAGGCACAGCCCGAGGCCATCGAGGGCGACGACCTGCTCGGCCGCGGCACGACCTGGACGGTCACCGGCCTGCCCGAGGTGCCCCACCGCTGCCGCGGCACCCTCCTCGACCTCCAGTTCCCCGGCAAGGACCTCGACTACCAGCACGCCGCCATCCGCCTCCCCGCGGCGCCCGGGCAGTGGTACCGCGTGCGCGGCATGCTCAGGACCAGCGACCTCACCGGCGGCAGCGGCATCTGCCTCCAGGTCGGCGCCGAGCGACGCGCCGGCGACGCCCTCGGCCATGTCTTCAGCCATGACCTGGTCGGCTCCTCGGACTGGACCGAGGTGACGGTCGACTACCGCACGCCGGCCGAGGCCGAAGCCCTCGTGATCAAGGCGCGCCGGCGCCGTCCCGAGGCGGGCGCGGGCGCGGTGTCCGGACAGGCCTCCTATCGCCTTCTGAGTGTGCATGCGCTGCGCCCCGCCAACTTTGGGGGCGTCCCGTACGTTACAGCTCTAGCGTCTCGACGTCGCCACGGCCCGCTGACCGTGATACTGACGAACACCGGCCTGGATCGCGAGCAGGCCGTCACCGTGGCGGTCGAGGGCGTGGCGTTGAAGACGACGTCGGAGGCGCGGGTGCGCCTCCTGACCGGCCTGCAGCCGTGGTCGAACAACCTCGGCCGCGATGACGGCGTCCGACTCTGGATGCGGACGCCGGCGCGGGCCGGCGCGACGTGGACCGTGACCCTGCCGCCACACTCGCTGGCGGCCGTGGAGATTGTGCCCTGAGCCCTGTGGGCCATGGCGAGAGCCGTGCGACGGCCACCGCCGACCCCCGGAGCCGCGGGACCCGACATCAATGGTAGCCATGGGATACAGCGCGGCGGTGGCCGTGACGGCCTGCGCATGGGGCCTCTCATCCGCCCTGCAGGGCTCGCGCCGTCAGCGCCCGGGCGTCTGCACCCTCCGTCCCGCCCCCGCCGGTTCGCCGGGGGCGTCGCTGCGGGTGCTGACCCTGAATCTGGCGCACGGCCGCGGCGACCGCCTGGTGCAGCGCCTGGTGGGCCGCGGGCGGGCGCAGTCGCATCTGGCTCCGATCGCGGCCCTCCTGCGCCGCCAGGAGCCGCATGTCGCCGCCTTCCAGGAGGCCGACGCACAGGCCTTCTGGAGCGGCCGTTTCAACCACGTCGACTACCTGGCCCGCGCCACCGGCTCGGCCGGCTACACCCAGATGCGCCATGTCGAGGGCATGGGCCTGGCCTACGGCACCGCCCTGCTCGCCTCCTGCGCCCTGCGCGAGGAACGCGGCGGGACCTTCCAGCCCTCGCCGCCGACCTTCGCCAAAGGCTGGATCTCGGCTGTGCTGCCCTGGTCGGCCGTGCCGGCAGGGGCCATCCGCGTGGTCTCGGTGCACCTCGACTTCTCACGCACGAGCTGCCGGCGGGCTCAGGTCCGCGAGCTGGTCAGCGAGCTGCGTGCCGAGGCCCTGCCCCTGGTCGTCATGGGCGACTTCAACAGCGACCTGAACCGCGAGGCCGTCCTGAACGACCTCATGCGCGAACTCGGTTTGCATACCTTCGCGCCCCACCAGCCCGACCTCTGGACCCACCCGGCCACCCAGCGCCGCCTGGACTGGATCCTGGCCTCGCAGGGGCTCGACTTCGCCCGCCACGAGGTCCTGTCCGAGACCGTCTCGGACCACCGGGCCGTGATGGCCGAGCTGATACCCGGCCCGAGTGCCCGGTCGGGCCAATGACCGGGCGGCCTGGAGCGTCTCCATCACGAGAGTGCCCGCGGCACCGCGCGGGGGCGGTTCGGGTCGGTTTCGGGACGCGAGAGAAGGAGCTGGCGGGTTCATGACGCATGTCGACTGTGCCTTGGTCATCCTGGCTCACAATGGCAGTCCCTTCACGCGCCACTGCCTCGAGAGCATCCTCGGCGCGGCGGTCCTGCCGGCCGAGCTCTTCCTGGTCGACAACGCCTCCAGCGACGAGACCCCGGCGCTGATCGCCGAGATGGCCCCGCGCCTGCGCGCCGCCGGCGTGGCGGTGACGACCTGGCGCAATGAGGAGAACAAGGGCTGCTCGCTGGCCCGCAACGAGGCCTGGGAGCGGGTGACACAGCCGTACACGGTCTTCATGGACAACGACACGGCCGTCTGCACGCGCGACTGGCTGGCGCGCTTCCAGGCCGTCTTCCGCGACCGCCCCGCCGCCGGCATCGTCGGCCCGAAGCTGATCTACCCGTACCGGCCGCACCCGATCCAGTGCGCCGGGGTCAGCATCAGCACCCTCGGCCGCATCGCCTTCCGCGGCCGCGGCGCGGCACGGCACGACCCGCGCTACGCGACGCCGTGGGCGACCTGGTCGCTGATCAGCGCCTGCTGGATGATGCGGACCGACCTGCGCGACCGCGTCGGGTACCTCGACGAGTGCTTCCACCCGGTGCAGTACGAGGACCTCGACCTCTGCATCCGCGCCCGCCAGGCCGGCTTCGACGTGCTCTACACCCCGACCGTCGAGATGTACCACTTCGAGGGTATCACGACCGCCTCCTTCGGGCAGGTCGAGTACCAGCGCAACATCGCCCGCAACTCCCTCAAGTTCCGCGAGCGCTACCACGAGCTCTTCAGCACCTTCCACGACGACCTCCCGGCGGACGAGTACCGCTGGCTGGCCCGCAGCGAGCTGGGCCTGACCCCGGACATCGATCTCGCCACCACAGACTGAAGGACATGCCATGAGCCTGAATGCCGGTGCGGCCCGCCGCGACATCTCCAACCGCAAGCCCCTCTTCCTGGTCGGCTACCCGCATGTGCCCCGGATCTCCGAGGGCATCCACGACCCGCTCTGGGCCACCGCCCTCTACCTCGATGACGGCAAACGCGCCATCCTGAGCATCGCCGTCGATATCCTCTTCGTGCACCACCGCACCGCCCGCGAGTGCCGCGAGGCCATCGCCGCCCGCACCGGCCTGGCGCCGGAGCGCATCATGATCAGCGCCACCCACACGCACTCGGGGCCGGTGACCTCCAGCATCCTCTCGTGGCGCGACGACCCGACCGTGCCCAAGGCCGACCCGGAGTACATGGCGGCCTTCAAGGCGGGCATCATCGAGGCCGGCGTCGAGGCGGTGTCGACGGCCCAGCCGGCGGCCGTGGCGGTGACCACGGCCCACAGCGAGGGCGTCGGCGGCAACCGCCTGGCGGCCGATGGCACCCACGACCACGAGGTCGGCGTGATGGTGGTCCGGCGCCGCGCCGACCGCCAGCCGCTGGCCCTGCAGATGGTCTACAGCATGCACCCGACCGTCCTGCACGAGGACTCGCGCCTGGTCAGCTCCGACTTCCCGCATTACACCCGCGAGGTCCTGACCGCGGCCATGCCCGGCCTGCAGGTGCTCTACCACAACGGCCCCTCCGGCAACCTCAGCCCGCGCTACCACGTCAAGGGGCAGACCTTCGCCGAGGCCGAACGGCTCGGCGCCCTCCTCGGCCGGCAGGTCCTCGAGGCCGTCCGCCGCCTCGGCGACGCCGACTTCCGCGAGGACCTCACGGTGGATGGCGCCACCTGCCGGGCCGAGCTGCCGCCGCGGCGGTTCGGGTCGGTGGCGGCGGCCGAGGCCGAGTTGCGCGAGGCGAAGGAGACCTACGAGCGCCTCAAGCGCGAGGGCGCCCCGCACGGCCCGGTGCGCACCGCCGAGTGCACCGTCTTCGGTGCGGAGGAGCGCGTCGTCCTGGCCCAGGCCGAGCAGGCCGGCGAGACCGCCGCCATCCTGGCCGAGTACAACCCGATCGAGCTGCAGGCCCTGCGCATCGGCTCGACCATCCTGGCCTGCTGGCCCGGCGAGTGCTTCGTCGAGTACGCCCTGCAGTTCAAGCAGGCGGTGCCCGGCGCCTTCGTCGTGAGCCTGGCAAACGGCGAGTTGCAGGGCTACATTCCCACTCCCCAGGCGACCGGCTATGAGGCCCGACTGAGCTTCTTCGAGCCGGCCGCCGGTGAGGTCATGGTGACCGCCACGGCCGCCCTCGCCCGACAGATGCTGGCAGGCGCTGCCGCGGCGCGCTGAAGGAGACGCGACAGATGGCCAGATTCAAGATCGGCGTCATGGTGGATTCCTTCCGCCTGCCCATACCCGAAGGCGTCCGCAAGGCCCGCGCCGTCGGTGCTGACGGCATGCAGGTCTACGTCGTCGAAGGCGCCATGAAGGCCGAGACCCTCAGCGCCGGCGCCCGCAGTGCCTTCAAGGCCCTCGTGGCCGAGTGCGGCCTGGAGATCAGCGCCCTCTGCGGCGACCTCGGCGGCCATGGCTTCCAGATCGCCGCCGAGAACGACACCAAGATCCGCCGCAGCAAGGCCGTCGTCGACCTCGCCGTCGACCTCGGCACCGCCGTGGTGACCACCCACATCGGCGTCATACCGGCCACCGACGACGACCCGGTCTTCCAGAACCAGCTCGCCGTCTGCCAGGAACTCGGCGCCTACGCCACCGCCCGCGGCGTCTGCTTCGCCATCGAGACCGGACCGGAGCCCGCGACACGCCTCCGGCACTTCCTCGACCTCGTCGCCTCGCCCGGCATCGGCGTCAACCTCGACCCCGCCAACCTGGTCATGGTCCTCAACGATGACCCCGTGCAGGCGGTCTTCACCCTGGCACCCTACATCGTCCATACCCACGCCAAGGACGGCGTGCAGTACAAGCCCTGCGACCCGGTGAAGGTCTACAACGCCTTCGCCGAAGGCGGCGTGGAAGGCCTCAACATCGGCGAGCTGTTCAACGAGGTGCCCCTCGGTCAGGGCGCGGTCGACTGGAACCGCTACCTGGCGGCCCTGGAGACCATCGGCTACCGCGGCTACCTGACCATCGAGCGCGAGGTCGGCGCCAACCCGGAGGCCGATATCCGCACGGCGGTGCAGTTCCTCAAGGCCCGCATCTGAACCGGGCCGCACCGCGGCTGGTCGACAGGGCCGGCCGAACCGCATGCCTCGAGAAGGTGATGGCAACACGGCGCAAGAAGGACACGACTCATGGCTGAGATGGCAATGGAACAGGCGCTCAAGGAACTCATCGTCGAGAGGCTCTTCCTCGATATCGAACCGGGTGCCATCGAGGATGACGTGGAGCTGGCCGAGTACGGCGTCGACTCCTTCCTGCTCCTGGAGCTGATCGTGGCCATCGAGGAGATGTTCGCGGTCAAGTTCGAGCAGGCCGACATCACCTCCGAGACCCTGAAGAGCGTGGCGACGCTGGCAGCCCTGGTGCGCGGCAAGCAGCAGGCCTGACGAGCCCAGGCCGGGGGCAGACCGGCATCGCAGCGACGAGTCGAGGTCGACCTCGGGGAGTCACGACTATGAAGATACCGGCCTGCTTTGGGCGCTATGCGCGTTTCATGTATGAAGAGGGCGCCGCACCGGAGACCTGCATCCAGTGCGAACTGGCGGAGCACTGCTACCGCGCCACCACCGCCGAGGCGCTGAACTCGCTGGCGGCCGACCTCGGCCTGCTCATCGACAACCTCATCGAACAGGGCCGCATCAGCGAAGGCGCTGCCCTCGCCAGCAGCGGCGATGAGGCCCTCGATAACGTCCTGCCGCGCGACTGACCACGGCGCGGCGGCAGGCGCCGGCCGCGGCCTCCCGGCGGAGCGGGCCAAGCCCGACTCAAGAAGGGCCGCCGGGAGCGCGCCGCGGCCAGGATTCCCGGACCGGCGATCCTGCCCGGCCACCCGCCGGACGGCGCCAACGCTGGAGGTGCGACGGCGATGGCAAGCACGCGTGGCACAGCGGCCGGCACGGCGGCAACGCCGACAGCAACAGCAACCGACGAGCCGACCGCCGGCGCCACACCGCCGCCCACGAACGCCCCGTCGCGGACCCGCCTCGCCGTCGCCGCCATGGTCATCGCAGCGGCCGTGGCCGTGGTCTACGCCCAGGTCGCATCGCATGCCTTCCACCAGTTCGATGACGACGAATACATCGTCGCCAATGCGGTCGTCCAACAGGGCCTGACCGCACAGAGCCTGACCTACGCCTTCACCACCTGCACCAGCGCCAACTGGCACCCGCTCACCGTCCTCTCGCACATGCTCGACTGCGAGCTCTTCGGCCTGGATGCCGGGGCGCACCTGACGGTCAATGGTGTCCTGCACGCGGCCAACGCCGTGCTGCTCATGCTCCTCCTGGCGCGCCTCACCGGCGCCTTCTGGCCCAGCCTGGGGGTGGCGCTGCTCGTCGCCGTCCACCCGCTTAATGTCGAGTCGGTCGCCTGGGCCTCGCAGCGCAAGGCGGTCCTCAGCGGCCTCTTTGCCCTCCTGACCCTGCATGCCCACGTCGCCTACGCGCGCCGGCCCGGCCCTGGCCGCCTGGCCTGCACCGGCCTCTGCCTCGCCCTCGGGCTGCTCAGCAAGCCGACCCTGGTGATGCTGCCCTTCGCCCTCATCCTGCTCGACCTCTGGCCGCTGCGGCGGCTCCGCCTCGAGGCCTGGTCGCAGACCTGGCGCCGGCCGGTCCTCGAGAAGATCCCGCTGGTCGCCCTCAGCCTCTTCGCCAGCCTGGCGACCCTGTACGCGCAGACCGCCATGGGCGCCGTCGCCAGCCGCGCGGCGGTGCCCTTCGACCTGCGCCTCGCCAATGCCGCCGCCTCCTGCGGCTGGTACCTCCTCAAGGCCGTCTTCCCGTGGCACCTGGGTGTCTTCTACCCCCTGCCCGCGGCGCCGCCGTGGGGCGCCGCCGCGCTGGCCGCCGTGGCCCTCGCCGGGCTGTCATGGGCCGCCTGGCGCTGGCGATTCTCGCGGCCGTGGACCATGGTCGGCCTGCTCTGGTACGGCCTCATGCTGGTGCCGGTCCTCGGCCTGATTCAGGTCGGCGGCCAGGCCCACGCCGACCGCTATGCCTACCTGCCCCTGATCGGCTTCTGGATCGGCCTGGTCTGGCTGCTCGATGACCTCACCCGCGGCCGGCCTGACGCAACACGACGGGCCCTGGCCACCCTCGCGGCGGCGGCCCTGGCGGCCCTGACCGTGGCGGCACACCGGCAGGTCGCCCACTGGCGCGACGGCGAGGCGCTCTTCACGCGCGCTCTGCAGGTCTGCGGGCCTTCCGCACCCATGCACAGCAACCTCGGCAATGCCCTCATCGCGGTCGGCCGGCATGCCGAGGCCGTACCGCACTACCGCGCCGCCCTCGCCATCGCGCCCAACGACGGCCGCGTCCTGAACAACCTCGGCTCCAGCCTCATGACCCTCGGACGCCTCGACGAGGCCATCCCGACTATCGAGCGAGCCCTCGAACTCAACCAGGGGGCCCCCCAGACCGCCGCCAACCTCGGCTCGGCCTATGTGCGCGCCGGACGACTCGAGGATGGCATCCGACTCCTCGAGCAGGCCGCCGCACAGACGCGCCTCCTGGCCGTGTCCTACGCCGAGCTCGGCGACGCCTACGCCCAGCTCGGCCGCCTCGACCAGGCCGTCGGCGGCTACGAGCGCGCCCTCGCCGCAGACCCGTCGATGGCCCTGGCCCGCTACCGCCTGGGGCGGACCCACCTCCTGCGCGGCGACCGGGCCGCCGCCCGCGGCCACTTCAAGGCCCTGATCGACCCGGCGGGCGGCGGCGTGCAGAGCCTCTGCATGCTCGGCCTGACCCTCGCCGAGGACGGCCTCTTCCAGGCCGCGGTCGAGTACCTCAACGCGGCCCTGGGCGTGCGCCCGGATTTCGTCCCGGCCCTCATCGGCCTGGCGCACCTGCGGGCGACCTGCCCGGAGGACGCCTGGCGTAACGGCGCCGAGGCCGTCGAGAAGGCCGCCCGCGCGGTCGCCCTCGAGGACGGCCGTAACCCCTTCGCCCTCGACACCCTCGCCGCGGCCTACGCCGAGGCGGGACGCTTCACCGAGGCGGTGGCGACGGCGCAGCGTGCCATCGGCCTCCTCGAGCGCAGCGCCGTGCCGCCCGAGGTCATCGCCGATTGCCGCCAGCGCCTGGCGCTCTACACCGCCGGCCAGCCCTACCGCTCCGACGCCGGCCTGCGACCCAACACACCACCGGCCACCGCCGTGCCTTAAGACGCCGTCACCCGGCGGCGCCGCAGCGGCGCCACGCATGGTTGGAGAGGAGAGGACGCCCGACGCCCGAGACCCGACGCCCGGGGCCCAGAGACCGTCGGCCGATGGCCGACAGTCGAGGTGACGCCCGAGGGCTGGGGCTGGGCAGAGGATGGGCGACTCACGACGTCGGGCCTCGGGAGTCGGGCGTCCTGAACCACGTCACGAGGGGGCAGCCATGAGCAGGATCCTCAACAAGAGCGGCGGCTACCGCAAGCTCTATTCCTTCAACCTCGCGACGATCATCCACCTGGGGACAATCGCGTTCTGCAAGCGTTTCGTCCCCTGGCAGGAGGACGCGCTCGGCAAAGTGGCCGGGCAGATGATCGGCGCGGCGCGCTCGGGCAGGATTAACATCGCCGAGGGCTCGGAGCGGGCCGGGACCTCGGCCGAGACCGAGATCAAGCTGACCGATGTTGCCCGCGCCAGCCTGGCTGAGTTGCAGAACGATCTGGAGACCTGGCTGGCAGAGCGCGAGATGATCCCTTGGAGCGTCCAAGACCACGAGCGTCAGCGGCTCTCGGCGGTCAAGATCGAGCCGTTTGACTACGGCGCGGATGTGCTGCACGAGTACTGGACCTACCTGCATCGGCAGCGGCACCGTTTCGACCCCTGGCTGGCGAGCGAGGATCCGGCGACGGTCGCGAATGCGCTGATTGTCCTGATCGAGCGCACGACGGCGTTGCTCCGCCGGAAGATGGAGTCGCAGGAGGAGTCGTTTGTGCGGGACGGCGGCATACGCGAGAAGATGCACAAGGCGCGCACCGCCGCGGCAGCGGGTGCGGAGGGCGCACCCGCCTGCCCGGAATGCGGCGAGCCCATGCGCCGCCGGCACTCGGCACGAGGCGACTTCTGGGGGTGCAGCGGCTATCCTGAGTGCAAGGCCACCCGCGCCATGGAGAGGGCGCCATGAAGGCAGGACGCCCGACGCCCGAGACCCGACGCCCGGGGCCGAGAGGACGGCGGCCGATGGCCGACGCCTGAGGGCCTGGGCCTGGGGATCGACACCTGAGACACGACACCCGGGGCCTGAGGGCCGATGGCCGATGCCCGAGACCGGGCAGAGGATGGGCGACTCACAACGTCGGGCCTCGGGCCTCGGGCGTCGGGCGTCCTTTTCGCCAGGACTTGACCGTCACGCGGCGCAGCCATGAACAGGATTCTTCAACAACAGCCCCGAATCCATCGACCCGGCACCCGGAAAGGGTGCCAGAAGCGCCGGGGAAGAAAGACCCCAGGAGGACGAACCATGGCGACTCTCGATGCCTTCTTCGCACGCCGGATGGGCCTGTTCATCCACTGGGGGCTCTACGCCATCCCCGGCTGGCATGAACAGCACCAACTGCGCCTGCGGACGCCGCGGGCCGAGTACGCCAGGCTGGCGGCGCAGTTCCACCCGACCGCCTTCGATCCCGATGCCTGGATCGACCTGGCCGAGGCGGCCGGCATGAGCTACCTGGTCGTCACCGCCAAACACCTCGACGGATTCTGCCTGTGGGATACCGCCACGACAGAGTTCAAGGTGACGCGAACCCCCTTCGGACGCGACGTGCTGGCCGAGCTGGCGGAGGCCTGCCACCGGCGCGGCATGCCGCTCGGACTCTACTACTCGGCCATCGACCAGCACTGCACCTTCTACCCCAACCGCGGCCGCGGCCACGAGCTGGCCGGGCCCGAGCCGGGCGACACCCCCGAATGGGAACGCTTCGTCGACATCATGGAACGCCAGATCACCGAGCTGTGCACACGCTACGGCCGCCTGGCCGTCTTCTGGTGGGACAGCGGCCCCGAGATCGGCCTGACCGCGCCACGGCTCAACCCGCTCCTGCGCAGGCTGCAGCCGGGGATCCTCATCAACAACCGCGGCCTCAGCGCCGATGGCGATTTCTCCACGCCCGAACGCGACTACAGCCCCGAATTCGACGCCCAGAAGCGCTTCGCCAAGCCTGTCGAGGCATGCCAGGCCGTCGGCGCCGAGAGCTGGGGATGGCGCCAGGACGAGGACTACTTCAGCACCCGGTACCTGCTCGGCGAGGTCGACCGCGTCCTCGCCCGCGGCGGCAACTACCTGCTCAACGTCGGCCCCAGACCCGACGGCACCGTCGACCCAACGTCGGCCGGCATCCTCAAGGCCATCGGGGATTGGTACGGCCGCGTCAAGGAGAGCCTGACCGACGTCGAGACGGTCGAGGACATCGTCACCGATCCCGCCGTCCCGGTCACCCGCCGCGGCAACACGCTCTACCTGCACCTGCACCGCCCCCTGAACGCGCGCCGACTCCTGGTCACCACCCTCACGGCCCGGCCGGAGCGCGCCATCCTGCTCAATGACGGCCGCCCGATACGCACCTCGACCGAGCTGCTGCCGCGGTACTACCGCAAGGGGGAGCGCCCCCTGCGCCTCTGCGACCTGCCCGTCGACGAGTTCGCCGGTTCGGTCATGGTGCTCAGGCTCGACCTTGCCTGACGGTCCGGGGGGACGGCTTCGCCGTGGTGGGTTGCCGCGCACGGCCGGTGCGACATTGGGGATGAGAGGACGCCCGACGCCCGAGACCCGACGCCCGGGGCCGGGAGGACCGCGGCCGATGGCCGACAGTCGAGGCGAAGCCCGACGCCTGGGGCCGAGCAAAGGATGAGCGACTCAGGACGTCGGGCCTCGGGAGTCGGGAGTCGGGCGTCCTGAACCACGTCACGCGGCGCGACCTTGAGCAGGATTCTTCAGCAACAGCCCCGAATCCACAGCCTCGTCACCCCGGGAGGGGTGGCAGATCGTAGCCGGGGGTCGCGCGCCAGCCCGACCCCCGGAACAGCGAATCCATACACCCGGCACCCTGAGGGGGTGCCAGAAGCGCCGGGGAAGAAAGACCCCGGGAAGAAGGGGATTGGCCGCAAAGAGGCGCAAGAGCACAGACGCCCTGCCCCCGAACTACGGATCGCCCGCCACCCCGGCAGTGCCGGGGTGGGGGACCATCCGTCTCAGAGCCCGGTGGTGCGCAGGATGACGGTCTCGCCGGCCTGGAGGTCCAGGCGGACCTCGCGGGTGCCCTCCGGCCAGCGCCGGCCGGTGAGGATGTCGACGGCGGCGCCGGGACGCGGCAGGGTCACGACCTTCTCGCCGGCAGTCGAGGCATGCAGGCCGATGAAGCCCTGTCCGGCGTAGATCGCGTCCTGGCTGCGGCAGACCACCGGCACCCCGGCGCTCTCGGCCAGGGCCCGGAGGGCCTCGGGACGCAGCCCGGGGGCGGCACTCCAGAAGACGCGGCCGCCGGCGCGGGTGTCATCCCAGAGAACGGCCGGCTGCGTGCCGCCGACCAGCGTCGCCAGGACCTTCGCCGCGCCGGTCTCGGCCGGCAGGACCGCCGGGCGGTACGCCTGGGTGGTGCCCGTCAGCGCCCCGGCGGCGGCGGCCCAGGGCCCCGCCAGGTCGGCGGACCACGACGCCTGCAGGGCCATCTCCTCGTCGACCAGGCGCATGGGCCAGCCCAGGATGGCGCTGCTGCGGCTCGCATCGAGGCCGCGCGGGCCGAGCAGGCCCACCGGGCCGACCAGGGCCACGGTGCGGCCGTCCTGCATGACGCGGTCGCGCAGGAAGGCGGCCTCGTCGTCGTCCAGATGGAAGAGGTTCAGGAGCATGATGGCGCGGTGCCGGAGCAGCTCCGGGCGGCGCTGGAGGTCACTCCAGAGGACGGTACGGTGGGGCACACCCGAGCGCGCCAGGTACTCGCGCTGGCGGAAGATCAGCTCGCCGCCGTAGGGCGGCCGGAAGACACTCATGGCGCCGGTCTGTTCCTCGTCGACGACCACGAGGAGGTAGTCCTCGGCGGGCCAGTCGGGCGTGGCGTTGCGCACGCGCCCGGCCTCGAAGAGCCGCTGTGCCTCGGCGGTCAGGCGGCTGTCGCCGAAGGTCCAGCCGTTGGAGAAGTCGTACCACTGCAGGGCGCTGCCCTCGGCGAGGTTGCGGGCGAGTTCGCGGCGCATGCAGGCGATGGAGCCGCGCACCGACGCGGGCTTGCCATGGCCTTGCTGGTGCGACCAGTGCGTGCGCAGGTCGGCCTGGTTGTAGAAGAGCTTGCCATGCAGGGGGAACGACCCGGCCGCGCTCATGCTGGCGGCGGTGCCGCCGACCTCACGCCAGGCGTAGGCCACCGGCGCCATGAGGTAGTCGATCTCGTCGGCCTCCAGCAGCCGCCGCAGGTCGAAGTGCCCCGAGCCCTGGCTGAAGCCCGGGCTCTCGGGCAGGTGGGTGACGTAGCCATAGTAGGTCCCGAACAGGGACCGCCCGCCGGTCTCTTCCTTAATAAGGCGCGCGAAGTGCAGGATGGTCTCCGCCACGACCTCGTGCTGGTAGTCGTGGTAGTCGAGGACATGCCGCTGGGCCAGCGGGTCGTAGAACATCCCGAGCGCGGGCTCGCGGCGCTCCTTCTCCGTGGGCACCGCGGCGGTGTCGAGGGTGACCTCACCACGTCCCCAGGCCTGCCGCAGGGCCTCGTCGGTGGCATAGCGCTGCCGCAGCCAGCGCCGGAAGTCGTCCTGTCCGGCCGGGCTGTAGTCGACCAGCTCGCCCGACTGCGAGCCCCAGTGGAACCACTCCCAACTGATGCCGCTGCAGGGATGGAAGGCGATGATGCGTTCGGCCCACGGCGTCTGGCGGAGGTGCCGGATCAGCCGCCGCACCGCCTCGGAGTAGGCCTCCCGCCAGACTGCCGAGCCGTAGCTCGGGACCTGGCGTCGGCCGCCGTGGTAGTCGCCGATGACCGTCTCGCCGCCCTCGAGCTGGCACATGGCCTCGGGGTGCTGCTGCAGCCACCAGCGGTGGTAGCGTGTATCGAAGGTGAAGCTGAGCATGATCCACGGCTCCGGGTGGGCCGCGAAGTAGCTGGCCAGGGTGCGGTCGATCGAGCTGTAGTCCCAGCCGGTCTCGTACCACCCGAGCTCCTGCAGGCTGACGCCCCAGATCGGCACGCTCGTCGCACCGGCGTTGCGCTGCTGCAGGGCGTCGGGCTTCGTGAAGAGGTTCTGAGTCGGGTCAACCGGCTTGCCATTGACCACGAACTGCGGCACGCCGCTGACCATACGGACCTCGGCGCGCGGGAACTCGTAGGTGCGCTCGTCCTCGCGCAGGCGCAGGGTGTGGCGGTCGACGGGACGGCTCAGGGTCGCGCCGACGAGCTCGGCCGAGACTGCCAGGCGCTCGGCGGCCAGGCCGAAGGGTATGTCGATACCGATGTCACTCAGGCGCGCCCGCGACCCCGCCGGCGCCCCGGCCGCAAAGAGCAGCTCGCGGCCCCAGCTCGACTCCAGGACGGTGTCGCCGTCGAGGATCACCACCCGCGCCGCGACCGGCTGGGTCTGCGCCGACTCAGCCACCGCCTCGAGGTCGACTACCAGGCGCTCGCCGGGACGGACCCGCCGCGGCAGACGCCCGAGCTCGAGGCGGGCGCGCCCGAGCAGCCCCATGGGCCGGTAGACCAGGTCGCCCCATGGCAGGCAGGGCACCCGCCCCAGCTCGGCGGCCTCGACCCACGGGCCCTCGACGGTGAGGCCCGCCTGCCAGTGCCGGCCGGTCTGCAGACGCAGCTCGCGGCCGTCGTCGAACACCGCCACCATCTCGGCAATCAGGCCCTGGGCACTGCCGACATCCTCAGCCTCGACCAGGATCGTGTTGAGGCCCGGCCGCAGGACCTCACCGAGCGACACCCACTCGGGGGTGCGCCAGCCGTCCATCTCGCCGAGGGTCGAGACCCTCTCGATGCCATTGACCACGAGCCGGTAGCCGTCATCAGCGGTGATCTGCAGGACGGCCTCGCGGAGCGCCTGCGCCGGCAGCTCGAACTCATGGCGGAACCAGGCGCGATGCTGGTCGCGATCGAGGAGTTCCGGGTGCCAGATCCAGGCGGCCTGCCAGGTCGGCTTCGGCGCCGGCTGCTCGATGATGCTGCCCATGGCGAGGCGCTCCAGGCCGATGTCGTCGAGGTCGCTCTGGCCGGGGCCTGCCTGCACGAAGCACAGGAGCATGTCGAAGGCGTCGGCCGGCACGCCGAACTCAAGGGAGAAGTCCTGCCAGGCTTCGCCGGCGGGGAGGGCCAGCACCGGCGCCTCGGGCAGGAACGCGTCCAGGCCGCGGTAACGCAGCCGAAGCTCGGCGCCGCTGCCGCGGACCCGACCGGAGACGCGGAAGCGGCCCAGGAACGAGAGGTCGACCGCCTCGCTCTGCCACTCGCCGCCGGCGGCCAGACGCAGGCAGCGCTGGCCCGCGGCCGGCGA
>JAAYZO010000052.1 GCA_012514865.1 Lentisphaerota bacterium
TACCACACCCTCGGCGGACCCGAAACCCCGGCCGCCCTCCGCCTCACTGCCGGCAAGCACCGCCTGCGCCTGACCAACCTCGGCGACGGCTGCGCCCTGGACTTCATCATCCTGGCGCCCCTCGCCAGCCCGACCGCCAAGCCCTGAGCAGGCACCGGCCGCGCCGCGCCGGAGGCTGCGACGCGCGCGGCCACCGTCCTGGGGGCCTGTCGGAAAGGGACACAAGCGACTCAAGGGACTCCAGGATGGGGTCGCCGCAGTCCCCCGTGGCGCGGCACGCTCCCGTGTCCCCCGCCGACGTCAGCGTTGGGCGTTGGGCGTTGGGCGTTGAGCGTTGAGCGTTCGGCGTTTCCTTCCCGCCCCCGTGTCCCCCGTGTCCCCCGTGTCCCCCGCGCTGTACTCGACGGTGGGCGGCAGTGCCGGCCCGGCCCAGCCGCCTCAGGCGCCTGGACTGGCCCTGCGGCCGGGGCCGGAGAGATGCCGGGAGACATAGTCGCGGGGGGCGCAGCCCTCGACCTTCCTGAAGGCTCGGGAGAAGTTGAACGGCGAGCTGAAGCCGAGGTGGTCGGCGGTCTCCTGGACGTTCAGACGCGTCGAGAGCAGGAGGCGCTTGGCGGCACGGATGCGGCTGTGCAGGATGGCTTGGTAGGGCGTCTGGCCGGAGGCCTTGGGGTAGGCGTGGGCCAGCCAGGACGGGCTGACGTTCAGCGCCGCGGCGAGAGCCGCTACGGAGATCGGGCGGTGGACGTTCTCGTCGAGGAAGCGGGCGACGCGCACCTGCAGGGCCTCCTCCGGGTTGCCCTCCAAAGCCAGTCGGCGCTGCGCCGGCGCCACCTCCGTTGAGGTCGGCAGCATGCCGATGCACTCCAGCATGAAGCCGTAGCCGAGGATGTCCATGGCGGCGCCGTGGACCAGAAAGCGTGCCCCGAGGCGCTGGAGGGGCCCGACGACCAGCTCGTGCGGGTCATCAATGTGGCAGTACCCCGCCGCACCCGTCAGCCCGCGCAGCATGGCCGCCGTCGCGCCGCGTGCCGTGAAGACCACGTAGGCCTCGCTCAGGGCTTCTCCGGCGACCTGCTGTTCGTAGTACGGCGTCGAGGGCGCGTACAGCGCCAGCACGCCCCGGCCACGCTCGAAGGCCGCGCCGTCACCCACGCGCTGCACCTGGGTGCCGCGGGTGATGACATCCAGGACCCAGTGCTGGACGCGATGCTCGGTCCAGCGCGTGCGCCTGAAGCGCTGCGTGCCGCCGTGGGCCATGACGATGCCGACATCGGAACCCGGATTCGCCGTCGTGTCGCAGTCTGGAGATGCCATAGTGCCAGTTCTGCAGGAAGTGATAGGTAATGTGCCTTCTATGATAGCTTTGGAAGCGCCTGCATCAAGGCCATGGGTATAGCTTACGATATGACCGGATGCCCGAGGGCTCCTGGAAGGACCCTTGCAGCCGCCGGCAGAGCATCGCCGCCAACGAAGGAGCTTTCCATGGGTACCGAAGCGCACAGCACCGTCAAGTACTCGACCGACGAACTGATGGAGGTTGTCGACCTCTTTCAGGTCAGTGCAGCGGCCCAGGCCAGGATTCGCGACATCCTGGAGGCCGAGGCGACGCCGCCCGACGCGGGGAACTTCTTCCGCTACTACAATCCCCGGAGCAAGGTCGAGCAGTTCGAGCGTCTGGTCGAGAGCACGGTCAGCGTGAAGCACGCCCTGGCGGTGAACTCGGGCACGAGCGCGCTGATTGCCGCCCTGGTCGCGGCCGGTGTCGGTCCTGGCGACGAGGTGATCGTGCCGGCGTATACCTTCTTCGCGTCGGTATCGGCCGTCGTGGTGGCCAAGGCCATCCCGGTCATCGTGGAGATCGACGAGACCCTGACGCTCGACCCGGCCGCCGTCGAAGCCGCCATCACACCGCGCACGAAGGCCATCATGACCGTCCACATGCTCGGCCTGCCCTCGAAGATGGACGAGCTGCTGGCCGTCGCCCGCAAGCATGACCTACTGCTCATCGAGGACACGGCGCAGGCCTTCGGCGGCACCTACAAGGGCAAGTACCTGGGTACGATCGGGGACGTGGGCTGTGTCAGCCTCGATGCCTACAAGGTCATCGGCACCGGCGAAGGCGGCCTGGTGCTGACCGACAACGACTGGCTGCACACCCGCGCCCAGAGCTACCACGACACCGCCGCCTGCTGGCGGCCGGACCGCTACGCCCGCGAGCGCCAGGCCGGCGAGCTGTTCTGCGGCGAGAACTACCGCATGCCGGAGCTCTGTGCCGCCGTCGGCCTGGCCCAACTGCGCCGCCTCGACTGGGTCAACACGAGGACGCGGGCCGCCTGGACACGGATTCGGGAGGAGACGCGCCTGCCGGCGTGCGCCACATGGGTGGCGGCCAATGACGACAAGGGCGTCTGCGGGTATACCTTAGGGATCCTGTTCGAGACCGCCGGACAGGCCGCCAGGGCGGTTCAGGCGAAGATCGGCTTGGGCGGCCTGGCCGCCGGCGATACGCGCGGCGTCAGGAACTGGCATGTGTACTGGTGCTGGGACCACATCATGGAGAAGAAGTCCGCCACGGCCGAGGGCTGTCCCTTCACCTGCCCGCACGTCACGCGCCTGCCGGAGTACCACCCGGACATGTGCCCGACCACGCGCGACATCATCTCGCGCCTGGTCACCCTCGGGATCGGAGTGGCCATGACCGACGAGGCCGCCGCGGCGCGCGCCGCCCGGCTCACCGCCGACCTGGCCGCGCGGTTCTGAGACGCTGCGGTTGCGGTTTCAGGCATCCTTGGTTGACGACATGTCGTGTCACGGACTGTGAGGAGACAGGCTGACCATGTCAACCCTATCGAGAGTCTTGACTGCAGTCATCGTGTCGTTGGTGTTCTTGGGACAGTCACCGATGAACAGCGCTGAAATCGTCGTCGATGGCAAAGCCGTCATCAGGGGGATCGTGGTTCCGGAGGCGCCCTGTGATGCCGTCACCAGAGCCGCGGATGAACTGGTCTACTACCTGAGAAAGGCGGCTGACGTCGAGGTCCCCATCATCCGCGAAACAGAAACCGACCACGGCGGCAACTACCTCTTCCTGGGTGATTGCCGGGCAACGCGGTCGGTCGGCATAGTCTCCTCTGACTATCCCAACCATGCCGGAGTCATCCTGATCGGTTCAAACGCCGTCTATATGGCCGGCAACGACGCCACGCTGAGCACCGGCACGCAAAGCCTCGGCACCTTGTTTGCCGTGTACGAGTTCCTCGAGAAGCACCTCGGGGTCAGGTGGCTGTGGCCGGGGGAACTGGGGGAAGTTATTCCCCATCACGACACCCTTGTCCTTGAACCCTGCAGAGAGAACGTCGCACCCAAACTCGCTTCGAGTCGCTGGCGTACGTGGGGAAGGGACGTCGATGACAATGGCTGGTCTGAGAACAGCACACGGGATAACTACAGAGAAGAAACGCGCATCTGGCTGGACAGACACCGATTCTCATTTGACTCCAAGTACAATCTCGGGCATTCCTTCGAGAAGTATTTTGAACGCTTTGGGGAAAGCCATCCAGAGTTCTTTAACCTGCTTCCGGACGGAACCCGTCGAGGCAACCCTTACAGTTGGAATAAGGGCGCCGGGAAATATATAAGTATGTGTGTCACCTGCCCGGGGCTTGTCACGCAGATCCTTGACGACTGGCAAGCGGCTTCACCTCGCCCATCCATCATCAACGTCAGCGAGAATGACACCTCCGGCTATTGTGTCTGCGAGAACTGCCTTGTCGCAGATAATTCTCCACGTCCAACCAAAGAACGGCGTGAGAAGGCCACGGCGGAGTTCATCGCTGAGAACGTCGACTGGGTCAAGGAACTGGGGTCTGTTTCTGATAGATATTGCGCCTTTTGGCGTGATGTACAGAACGCTGCAGACAAAATAGAACCTGGGCATACGGTTGGTGTATCATTGTATGCGAACTACAGCGAGCCTCCGAGCCAAACCATGACCTTGAATGATCGGTTTATTCTGCGTTTCACCCCTCCGATCATGGCCCCTTTCAATGATAGAAAGGTATCAGAAATAAAGAGAATATGGGAGGGCTGGTCACGGACGGGAGCACAGATGATGTTCCGGCCCAATTTCACTCACGTCCAATGCTTCCCGATCATGTATCACGACGAGTTTTACGATATCTTCACCTTTGCTTACAAGCATGGCATGGCTGTGACTGACATGGATAGCCTGA
>JAAYZO010000497.1 GCA_012514865.1 Lentisphaerota bacterium
ATTCAGGAAAGAAAGGTTTAAGCACGATGAGCGAGACTCACCAGACCATGAAAATGCTGCCCGGCGACGAAATCCGCCAGATCATGTGGCGCTACGCCGACAGGTACGACATCCAGATGGCCGTGATGGGGGCCCGGTCGGTCGCCCGCGGGCTGATCGCCCGCCTGGTCGCTGACGGCGAACGCAACACGCACGCGTGGACCGAGGGCAAGAATGAGCTTTATAAGGCTTTTGACGAATCCGGCATCACCGCTGCCGGACTGGACACGGAGTTCGGCGGCATCATCGAGGGCCCGCGCAATTTCGCGCTCGGCCTGCTGGCCTTCGAGCTTTCCTGGGTGGACGGCGGCGCCACCACCACCAGCCTGATCAACAACCTCGCCCTGGGCCCGATCGTCGAGAAGGGGACCCCCGCGCAGCGCGAGAAGTACATGAATGCCTGCCGCCCGCTGCAGCCCGGCGAAGACCGCAAGGTCTGGCGCGGCGCCTTCGCCCTGACCGAGCCCCTGCCCTACGTCGGCGTGGACACCGGCGTGGTCAGCGGGCGCGTGAGCGTGGCGCGCTGGGAAGAGGGCGAGGAGCCTTTGCTGCAGGTCGAGAAGCGCGGCCGCTTTCTGACCAACATGGCCGTGGCCAACTTCGTGACCGCGGCGGTCGAGTCCGGCGACCCGCGCATCAAATCGTCCTGCATGGTGATCCTCGAGGACACCGACGAGGGCGTATTCGACCGCGGCGCGCCCACCCTCAAGCTGGTGCACCAGCTCTCGAACACTCAAGACCCGATCTTCAGCCTCAAGGTCCCGGCCAGCCGCATCGTCGGCGGCTACACGGTCAAGGATGGCGTGATCGTGCCGAACTGCACACACAGCGAGATCATCGAGGCGGTCTTCGCCCGCACCCGCGTCACCGTGGGCCTGATGGCTGCCGCCAAACTGCTCTCCGCGGTCGAGCCCGTGATCCGCTACCAGCGCGGGCGTTTCCGCGGCGCCGCCGGCATCGAGCCGGGAACGCCGCGTTACGACCTCGGCCTGCAGATGAAAGAGGACGCGCTGCAGCGCCTGGCGGAGGTGTGGGCCACCGGCGAGGCCGCCGCCTCGCTCGGTTTCGAGACCACGCGCCTCTTCGACGCCTTCACCCCGGCCGAGCGGCAGGCGCAACAGACCTTCGCCGAACAGGGCGTCTCCGGACGCGGCCTGCTCAAGTTCCTGCGCCAGCCCCAGGCGGACGCCGTGGAGCTGCTCGGCCTGCTGGCGCAGCCCGAGGAGGCCCGCGACAACGCCCGCGTCGAAACCCTCCTGGCCGACCCGCTGGTGCGGTACGTCTGGCAGAGCGCGCTCTGCAACATGCTCTGCCCGGCCACGAAACTCTGGAACACCGGCTACGGCGCCAACGTCATGCGCGAGGCGGTCAGCCTGATGGGCGGCTACGGCATCACCGAAGACTGCCCGGGCTTCCTCTTCCAGAAATGGACCGACATGCAGCTCGAGGCCACCTACGAAGGCCCCGAGGTCGTGCAGCGCCGCCAGATCAGCGTCACCATGAACAACGAGGTCTTCCTGGCGCAGGTCAAGGCCTGGTCCGCCGACCTTAAACGCCTGGCGCAAGCGCAGCCGCAGACCGGCGCGGGCGCCATCGCCGCCGCCTTCGATATGTGGCTCTGGATGCGCGACCACATCTCCAGCCGTAAGGACGCCGAGGGGCGCCCCCTGGCGCAGAACACCCGCCACGGCGTGCTCTTCCCGATGGCCGACGCCATATCGTGGCTCCTGGCCGCGCGCTCCTTCCTCGCCGACATCCGCGAGCTGGCC
>JAAYZO010000053.1 GCA_012514865.1 Lentisphaerota bacterium
CTCGGCTGGGTGCAGGTCGGCGACGGCGGCATGGTCGTGCAACGCCATGGCGTCACCGAGCACATCGGCGCTACGGACCACCACGAGTTCGCCAACCTCACGGAGTTCGTCACCGCTGCCGCGCCTCTGCAGGGCCTGCACTGCGGCATGGTCCCCACAACCGGCATCGCCGGCATCGCCGGCTTCACCGATGGCACCGCCGCACGCATGCTGCGCAGTTCTGACCGCCTCCCGGCGCCGGCCTTCGCCGGGCTCTGGAAGACCCTCCGACAGGGCGACCTCACGGACGCGGACCTCGCCCGATTCCTCCTGCGAACCGACTGGGAGCCATCCGTCACCGACGACCGCAGCCTGGCCCTCCTGGCCAACGCCACCACCGCAGCGATGACGCCGGCCGCCGGCCCCGAACCGCACACGGCCGCAACCCCGCCCGCTGAGGCGGCCTGCCACAACGCTCAGCCAGGCGAGGCGCCCCCAGCGCCCGAACCGGCCCCCGCCGAAAGGCCGCTGCTCCCCGGCACCGGCCTTATCCCCCCACCCTAGCGCCGCCCTCGTCGCCGCCGCTGCGCCACACGACCATCCGACCCGTCATCAGCGCTGTCCGACCACGCCCCGCCGTTTCGAAGAGCGCGCGGGGCACTCTGCCCGGCCTCAGGCCGATAGGTTGCGGCGAGATTCCCCGGAAGCGGCCCGCTGCGTGAGATCGTGAACCGCATCGACCGCACGCTGCAAACGGGGGTCACCACCGGCGAGGCGCAGGGCCATGCGCACCTTATCCTCGACCTTGACGGGAGTCCTCGATGTGACCGAGTCCCAGAGGTTGTCGTAGACATCTGCGAGCTTGATGAGTCGGGCCTGCCACGGCGCGGCGGCAAGCTGAGCCTCGTAGGCCTGCTCGCGCTCACGCTCCGGAATGCGCATATCCTTGGTCAGTGCGGCCACGAGGTCGGCCACGGCCGTCCCGACGGCTTCGGCAATGTCGTCGTAGTCCGCCGGCGTATCTTCGATGGTGTCGTGGAGGAGCGCGGCGGCCAGGATGACCGGGTCATGCTCGTCGAAGACCTCGCTGACGGTGAGAACCACCCGGCAGGGGTGGGCGATATAGGGCGTAGCGCCGTCCTTACGCTTCTGGTGCTGATGCAGGCGCGCTGCCAACGCCGCCGCGGCCTGCCATGGCTGCGAGTGAAACGCCGTGTTCATACTGGGGATTCCTCTCGTTGCCGGCCCCGGAGCCGATGGGCCGGCGTGGTCAGGCGTGCCAGACGATCGGCTCGGTCAATGGCGAGATCTGCACGAGCGTCTCGCCGGCAGCGGAACGCAGGCGCCAGCCGCTGGCGGAAACGCGGTCGCCGGCGCGCAGGACGTTCGCCGCTTTGTGCAGGGTCGCGACGTTCAACACACCCCCTGACACCTCGTCGGCTACAGACCAGCACGCGCGCTTGTAGGGAGCCTGGTCGGCGGCAACCACGACACCGTGGCAGGCGTGGCGTCCCAGGGGATACGCGTCCGGTCCCATGATCGGCACGGCGTCAGACTCGTTCGGCGGCACCATGATGAGGGCAATCTTGACGTCGCCGGCCTGAAACGTGTCCGCAAAGCGGCACTCCGTCAGGAGCCGCTCGGCGCCACCGGGGAGAAGCCGGCCCAGGAGAGACCACGTGGTCGAGGACGACGGCACCCGGCAGCGGCCGGCCGTGATGGCCGCGCCGATCGCCTCGCGCAACGTCGCGATCTGGCCCGGCAGCGCGCGGACCACCACGTCCCAATCGGAGCCCGCCCGGGCGAGCCCGAGGCCGCGGGAGCCGGTGACGCGCAGGGCGTCATGACCAAGGCCGGCCTCAGCCAGGACGGCGGCGAACTCCGGGCAGATCTCCGCCGCGGTGTCATGCACGGGAAGGCACGGCAGAACCGCGCGGCACTCATGCGTGTGGTAGAGGTGCGTCATGCCGCCCCACGGCGCCGGCCTAGCCAGGCCGAGTTCCTCGAGGTCGGGCTCGTACCGCGACGCCTCGGCAAAGGCGTGCGCGATCTTGCGCCACTGACCCGGCGCCGCGTCGTGAGGGACATACTTGACCTTGGCCAGAACGCGGCCCGGACAGGGCGCCGGGTCATGCACGAAGGCCCACGTGCTCTCGCCGATGCAGACATGGGCGCCCGTCTCGATGGGATGAACGCCCGGCGCCGCCGCCTGGGCCGGCAGACCGGTCCGGACCTCCTGGCCGGCCAGAGACGGTCCCGCACGACGCTGACTCGTCGCGGTCCAGGCCTCCGGGAGCAGTTCACTGACGAGCCTGCGGCGGTGCCCTTGGTCGCGGCACGCCAGCAGCACCACGAAGTCCCGGCCAGTCCTCGAGGCGTGCTCGAGCATGACCTGGCGGCAGACGCCGCAGGGGACCGTCAGGTCCTGGTCGGAGGTGCTGGCAACCGCCAGCGCGACGACGTCGGCATCACCCGCGCTCGCGGCCTTGACGAGGACTGCCTGCTCGGCGTGCACGTTGGTGACGTGGTTGTACGAAGAGTACTGGCCCGAGGTGAAGACGCGACCGCTGCGGGTCAGCGCGGCGGCGCCGTAGCGCGTCCCCCCTTCGCGGCTGAGGAAGGCCTGCGTCACGGCGGCACGCGCCGCGGCCACGAGGTCGTCTTCGGTCCTCTGCGTGAGAGTGCCCGTGTCAGCCATGGTTGCTCTGCCTCCGCGCAGCCGCGATGCGCCCGGCGACGTGCACCAGAAGGGCATCGCTGGCGGCCTTGTCCTCGAGGTTGGATGTGTCCAGGGACTCCGCGCCGAGGTGCTTGCCGGCGACATCCAGGAGCGTCGCCTCCGCTCGTTCGAGCAGGTCGATGCGGTCACGTACCCAGGTATCCTCGGGGCCGAGGTTGGCCGGCCGCCGTATGGCCAGACGCCGCAGGCGCGTCTCGCGGCTGCAGACACAGACGAAGGCCATATCGAATCGCGGATGGCTCGCAAGGCACTGTTCGAACAGCTCCGGCATACCCGGTGTCCCCACGGCACGGTGGTAGGCAATCGAGCGCAACAGGATCGTCGAGTCCTGGATCACGTTGCCAGCGGGCGGCCGAAACAGCTCCATCTCCGCCAGGAGCGCGGCGTGGTAGAGGTACCCCAGAGGCATCTCCGAGAGAGCCCCCGCCTTGCGGAGCGTGTCGGCGAGGGCCTGGATGGGGCTCTCGGCCAACAACGAGTTGTGCCGAATCGTCCAGTCGGGCCCAAGGACCGCCTGGAGGCGCCGGCAGAGGGTGCTCTTGCCGGCGAGGTCCATCCCTTCGAAGAGAATGTGCATGAGTCGATCCTCCGGGGCGGTCCGCCCGACACCTCAGTCGGTGCGGATACACAGCAGGCTGATGCCACGGCGTGACAGGCAGTCACTCAGAATCCGCCCGAACGCCTCCACGGTGGTCTCGCGGTAGTCCATCTCGACCCTCCTCACACGGCTGTCCACAAGGCGAAGGTCGCCGGGTATCACCTGGCCGCCCGTGCCGCGGCAGCCGCCGTTGTCGAAGACCGCCAGCACGAACGAGACATCGCGAGCCAGGGCCTCGTCCAGCGCGGCGCGCCCCCAGTGCAGGTAGGCGCCGTCACCGGTGATGCAGAACACCGGCGCGTCGGGCCGGACCAGCGCCATGCCCGTGGCGACGCCCACACTGGCCCCGTAGCAGAGGCAGACGTCGAGTGTCTGGTGCGGGTCCATCGTGAAGGACCCGAGGTCGCCGCAGACAACCCGGCCCGGCACGGCACGCAGAGCCTGGAACAGCCTCTCATGGCGGTCGGCGCAGTGGTAGCGATGACGGGCGTGCGCATGCGACAGAGGAAGAGCCGCGACCGCCGCGTTTCCGGCCCTGGAGCGCACCAAATCGGCCGCGACCGAATCGCCGTACTCATGCACCGCCATCGGCCGGCCCGACGCCAGGACGGCGCGCAGAGGCGCCTCCGGCAGGGGCAGCGTCTCGACACGGAGGGGATTGCCGGAGAGGCCCGCCATGTCGCCGGCGCCGGCCGGGCCGCAGACAACGTGGACCGTCTCCTCCAACGCACCCGGCGACCAGGCGCTGTAGCGGGCGTCGACCCAGTCCTGGATGGCGGTCTGCCGTGCCGCCATGGCCTGACGATGCGCCTCCCAGTGGGTGGGGTGCATGACAAAACGGGCGGGATCGCGATGGAAGACCACCGACGGGGCGTCCACGGGTGCGCGGCGCTGCCAGGAGCCGAGTTTCCCGTAGAGAAGGTTGGTCACACGCAGAACGACCGGCACGCCGAAACGCTCGGACAGCACGAAGGCCTCACGGGCCAGGTCGTAGGCGCTCTGCAGCGACGCCGGCTCGAGCCAGAGACCGCCGAAGAACCGGAAGAAGTGCCGCGAGTCCTGGCGGAGCTGCGAGTGCTCGACGTCGATGTCGTCGAACACCACCACCGCCAGGCCGGCCGTCAGCCCGAGAGCATGCGAGTTCAGGAAGGCATCCGCGGCGTCGTTGAGGCCGACATTCTTGAACGTCACCGCCGAACGCCACCCCGCCACGGCCGCGCCCCAGGCCACGGCGTAGGCATTCCTCTCGTTGCTCGAGGTGATCGCTCCCCCGGCACGGTCGAACAGCTCGTTGGAGTGGAAGCCGGGGTAGTTGGTGATCAGGTGGAGACCGCCGTCCTTCAGCCCCTCGGCCAGGGCATCGGTGATCATCCCGTTCGATACGGCCGCCGCCGCGCTGCCTCTGCACGAATCGCTCATGGCACTCCCGTTCCCGTCGACCCGGCCGACCACGGCACACGCTCTACAGGGCATTGCCCCCCCAGGCCGGCGGCCAGCGAGCGATACATCGCACTCATCAGACGAACCGCGGGAAGGTGCGTCTCGATGCTGGAACGAAGCGCGGACCGCGTCAAACGGCCATCCAGGTAGTCGAGAAACTCGTGGACGGCACCCTCCTTGACCTGCTCGATGTAGAGCCGGTCCAGACGGTACCCCGCGGCTCCGGCAAAGTCACCCCAGCTCAGACGCTCAAACGCCGGACCGCCACCGAGCATCTCGGCATTGCGAAAGACGAGCACCTCGAAGTGGTTGTTGCCACCGACCTCGAGGTCCTCCGCGGCGCTGCGGGCATGGTGGTCCTTAGC
>JAAYZO010000498.1 GCA_012514865.1 Lentisphaerota bacterium
AGTCCGGAGGTGGCGGGCATCCTGAAGCGCTACCTGCAGATCCAGGAGCAGATGCGTGTCCTGAACGATGAGAAGGCGGGCCTCCAGGAGCGCCTGGCCGCGCACCTCGCCGACTACTCCGGGCTGTTCTGGAACCCGGTGGTGGCCGGGCAGGCCCTGCGCGTCAGGGTGCGCCATGAGGTCGAGGTGCGCTACAACGAGGCGCTTCTGCGCGAACGCCTCGGCGAGCAGTACACCGCGATCCTGCGGCCGGATCCGGGCAAGGTGCGTCAGCACCTGTCCGAGGTGGAGCCCTTCCTGGAGCCGGTTCTGGACCTCGTCGGCGCGCCCGACCGCGACTGCGTACGGCGTGCCATCGAGGCCGGCATCGTCCCCAAGGAGGCCTTCGCCGGGGCCTTCACCAAGGCCAACCGTACTCGCGTGGCGGTGATGCGCCAGCGCCCGGACGACCCGGCCGGCAACGCGACTGACGACCCGACCTGAGGCGCCAGCGGGTCGCGCTCGGCTCGCGCGACCTACCCCGGAAGTGCCGAGGGACGGAGTGGGCGCCACGAGCCGAGTGGCGCTCTCAGGGCGCCGGCGCGGCGGGCGGCGCCTGCAGGCGCGCCGCCGCCTCGGCGAGGCGCTTCCTGATCTCGACGCAGCGCTGACCGGTCGGGGTGGCCGCGTCGATGGCAAGGGCCTCGTCGACCAGGGCACCGAGGGCGTCCAGGCCCTCCTGGGTGTTGATCGGGTAGGCACCGAGTTTGGCCAGGATGGCCTTCTGGCGCAGCTCGCCGGCGGGGCTGTGCTTGGCGATGAAGGCGTCGACTAGGGCCAGCGCCTCGGCCTGTCGGCCGCTGCGGCCGAGTCGGCGGACGCCGTTCTCGACGTCCATCAGCTCCATCTCGGCGAGGCGGGTGCGGAAGCCGGTCTGGTTCTCGGGGTCGAGCGTCTGGATCTCGGCGATCGTCGGGGCATAGAAGCGCAGGACATCGGTCTGGACTGCCGCCAGGGCCTCGACCAGCGCCTGGGCACGCTCAAGCCCGGCCGCTCCGGCGGCCTTCGCCAGGGCCGCGTCGCGGGCTGCACGGATCTCCAGCAGGGCCTTGAGGTAGCCGACGTAGGCTTCGGCACCGCCGGGGCGGTACGACGTCCGCGCGAAGGGCCTGCCCTCGGCGTCCACCAGAAACAGGGTCGGGAAGCCGGTGACGCCGAACTCCTTCTGCAGCGCGGCGTTCTGCGCCTTCATTTCGGGGCTCTGCGGCGTCTGGCGCGGGTAGTCGGCCTCCATCAGGACGAGGTTCTCGGCGGCGTAGGTGACGAAGGCCTCCTGATCGAGGACCTCCTTCTTCAGGCGAACGCACCAGCCGCACCAGTCCGAGCCCGTGAAGTCGATCAGGATCGGCCGGTTCTCGGCGGCGGCGCGCTCGCGGGCCTTCGCCCAGTCGGTCTCCCAGCCCTCACCGGCACTGGCCACGGCCGCCCCAAGCACGATGGCCGACAGGATTCGCCGCAGAGTGACGATGCGCATGGATGACTCCAGGTTTGAGTTCGGAGTTCGGAGTTCGGAGTTCGGAGGTGCCGGGTGTCTGTCGCTTCGGGCACGGGCAGTGACCGCGTTGCATACCGCTTCACTCTATCCCGTGGGGAGGTCCCGGGCAAGTGGGGTGGGCACGGGGCCGCGGGTGCACGGGGCCGCGGGGCCGCGGGGACGCGGCCTTCCGGCTCGGGACACGGACTCACACGGACGGACACGGACCGACACGGACGGGCGTTGCCGGCTCCGGGGGCGAGGGGCGAGGGGTGAGGGGTCGGGGGTCGGGGGTCGGGGGTTTCCGGGACCTGTGTTGGGCGTTGG
>JAAYZO010000499.1 GCA_012514865.1 Lentisphaerota bacterium
AGGCGGGAACATAGACTCGGCTGACCCTGCGAAGAAGGACAGCCCCCGGCATCAGGAATGCGGCGTCAGCACTCGTTGCGCCGCGCCGCCGGGCCGCGGCGGCGCGGGGCCGGCAGCGCTGGCAAGCCGGACCGCCTGACGGCAAGGGCTGCGAGACTCAGGCACTATAGCACCGTCGCCGGAAGCGCCGGCGGCGAGGCGAGCCGGTGCGGAACCGCGCGACTCGGGGCGCCGGGCTTCCTGGCCTGACCCTATCACGAGCCGCATGGCGGTTCGCGATGGGGTCAGGTTAGGGATATTCCGCCGGACCGGCCCGTGCCGGTCCGGCGGAATATCCGCGGGGTGTTGCCCTTGGGTCCGGGGTGGCTATGGTGGGGGGAACGGTTCTGCTGGCATGCCGGTGCGGCACTCGCGCCGGTCAGCCGGGCGGCATCGAGGCATGGGAGCAGTGGGTCATGAAGGCGAGACTCTTGGCGCTGTGGGTTCTGATCGGCTGGTGTCTGGGGGCGGGTCCGCTTCGAGGCCAGGGCGCGGCTGACACGGCGGCGGCGCTGCTGGCGGCGGCGGAGTCGTCGACGCCGGAGACCGTCCTCGTTCTGGTCGACGGCAAGGAGAACGAGATGTTCACCCGGCGGGTGACCTACGACGCCGGCCGGGACATCTACGACATCCATCTGGCGCACCTGGGCGGTACGGACTTCCTCTGGGAGGTCCGTTTCGGCGACAGCCCGATCGTCGACGGCGGCGCCTTCAGCCTCTGGATCGACGCCGACCGCGACGCGGCGACGGGCCTGCGTGCCGACGAGGGCGCGCCGCGCGCCGGTGCCGAGGTCGAGGTGGTGATCAGCCAGGGCCAGAGCGTGGTCAGGGCCTGGTCGGCCGACGGCGCCATGCAGCGCGAGTCGCCGCTGGGGTGGTTCCGCCGTGAGCGCAGCCTGTTCTTTGTCCTGAGCCTGCCGGTGGTGCCGGTACGCCAGACGGTCTCCTTCGCGATGGCGGCGGAGAGCCGTTCGGCGACGACGGCCGAGCGCCCGAGGCCGGCGATGCTGGACGCCACGCGCAAGGCGGTGGTGCACCGCTTCCGGCTGCGCCCGGTGGAGGACCCCGGCCTGGACAACGATGACGACGGCGACGGCCTGACGAACCGCGTCGAGCGCGACTTCGGCACCGACCCGGCCGTCGCGGCGGTATTCACGCCGGTCATCACGGCCGGGCCGCACCCGGCGGCGCGGCAGGCCCTGGAGACCTACGTGGCGGGCATGGATGTGATCGGCGTCGAGGCCGCCCACATCGCCGAGAACCGCTATCTGTTCCGGGTGAACTTCGCAGCGGAGCCGGCCCTGTCGACGATGACCTGCATTCTCTACCTCGATGTCGACAACGACCGCGCCACCGGCCGCGACATGGGCGCGAACGCCCCGATCACGGGCACCGACGTCATGCTGAGCTGCTCGGGCGGCAAGGCGGGACTGAGCCTGCACGGCATCGCGGCGGCGGACTGCGGCGATGGCCAGGTCCGCCACACGGTCGTCGGCAACAGCCTGGTCCTCTGCGCCGACCTGCCCATCAAGACGACGGCGCAGGGCGGCGAATTCGGCGCCTGGCTGCTGACCCACACCGCCGGCACGCCGCAGCCACCGATGTCGGACAGCACCCCGCGCGTGCAGGTCACGACCCTGCCCCTGCAGGCCGGGAAGGCGATCGCGCGCGACACGGCGGGCTGGAAGGCCGAGGGCGGCCTGAGCCGCGCCTACGGCCTGGATGTCATCCGGCCGGTCCTGTGGGCGCCGGAGACGGTCCGCGTCGAGTACGACACGCTCGAGCTGAGCGGCTTTGACATCGACTACTACACCAACCTCGAGTACGGCCACATCAAGCCGCTGCGGGCCGAGGCCACGGCCGCCAGCGCCGCGCCGAAGGGCCGTTACCACGTCGCCTTCATGATCTTCGACCGCCGCGACTATGGCGGCCGGGTCGGCATCCGCGTCGACGACCGGGAGCGCGGCGCCGCGGCCATCAACGCCGGCAACAACAACTACTGGCTCTACTGGCTCGACGAGGCCATCGACTTCGCCGGCGGCGAGCTGGTCGAGCTGGTGGCCCTGAGCGGCATGGCACCGTTGCCGATCCACTACCTCCTCTTTATTAAGGACGCGCCGGCGCCGCGCGAGCAGTCCTGCGCGGTCGACAGCCTGGCGTACCGCGTCGCAGCGGACGGCTCCGGCGCGGTGCATCTCTCCTGGATCAGCGAGAACCCGGTGCCGACGCGTCTCGAGTATGGCCTCGGGGACGCCTTCGACCGCGTCTACGAGACGCCGGAGGCGACCCTGCTGCACCGCGCCGTGCTGCGCGGCCTCGAGCCCGGCGCGGAGTACCAGGCCCGCGGCGTCGGCCGCGACCTGGCCGGGGCGCCGGTGACCAGCGCGCCCGTGCGCTTCCGGGCCGAGCGTCCGGCGTCGCCGCCGACGCAGGCCGGGGTCGCGAGGGTGCCATTGCGCGTCGTCAACCCGCATGGGACCCCGCTGCGCAACTGGCTCGTGCGCAGCGGGGTGCCCTTCCCGCAGGGCGTCCTGGGTTCGGCGCAGAACCTGCGCCTGCGGCGCGACGGCCAGGACGTCCCGGCGGACCTGCGCGAGACGGCGCACTGGCCCGACTACAGCGTCAAGTGGGTCCTGGTGACCTTCGCGGCGGACTGCCCGGCCGCTGGCGAAGCGGTCTACGAGCTCGAGTACGGCGCCGCGGTGACGGCGCCGGCGGCGGCGGTCGCGCCTCTGGCGCGCGAGGCCGGCCCCGGCGAGGGCCTCGCCATCGACACCGGCGCGGCGCGTTTCCGGATCACGGCGCAGGGCGAGCTGGTCCTCGACGGCGGCCGGCCGGTGCGCACCCGCATCCGCCCGAGCAGTGGCGAGGCGATGGCTACCGGCGACCGCCCGGCACGCCTGACGATCAACGCCAACAGCGCTGTCCACACACGCGTGACCAGCGAAGTCGTCTTCCCCGGACCTGACGACGTCCCGGCCTTGACCGTGACGACGCGTTTCGACTTCTGGGCCGGCTCGCCGCTGGTGGCGCTCTCGCACAGCTTCCTGGTGCAGGGCCAGGAGAGCTTCAGCACCTTCGAGGAGATCAGCCTCGATCTGCCGCTCGGCGGCACGACCTGGCAGGCTGCGGTCCGTGACGGCGAGCCCCTGGGACTGAAGGCCGCCGACGGGGTCTTCCAGCGCGAGTTCGGGCACTACCTCGTCAACGGCGGCGAGCCGGTCGAGGGCCGCTGCACCGGGCTCTTCCAGAGCGGCCGCGATCTGGTCGTCCTGCGCCAGTTCTGGGAGCTCTACCCGAAGGGCTTCCAGGTCGATGCCGACGGCGCCCGCCTCGGGCTCTGCCCCGACTTCGAGGCCGGCTACTACGACAGCTTCCCCTTCGACGTCAAGAGCACGAAGATGGTCTACTACCTGCGCGAGGGCCACTACCGCCTGCGGCGGGGTCTGCGCAAGACGCACGAGGTCCTCCTGGGCCGGACGGCCGACGACGCGGCGGCGTCCGCGGCGGCAGCGGCCTTCCAGCGGCCGCTCCTGGCGACGGCCCCGGCGGACTGGTACTGCGCCTCGGGGGCCTTCTACGCGGTGGCGCCGCGCAACGAGGCGATGTTCGCCGGCTACGAGCGGAACGCCGACCGCAATGTCGGCAGCTACCGCAGTCAGCGCGAGGCGATGGGCGACTACGGCATGCTGAACTTCGGCGACTGGTTCGGCGAGCGCGGCGTGCACTGGGGCAACGGCGAGTACGACGACACCGCGGCGCTGCTCCTCGAGTACGTCCGCTCGGGCAATCTCGAGGCCTACCACCTGGCCAGCGAGGCCGAGAAGCACAACCGCGATGTCGACAGCGAGCACTGGGTGCCGGGCAAGGCCCCCGTCGGGAAGGTCTACATCCACCAGATGGGCCACCACGGCGGCCACTACGGCGGCAAAACGCCGAAGGGCTCCGAGGCCTGGGACAGCGGCTCCGGGAGTGCCACGCACTCGTGGGCCGAGGGCCACCTGTGGTACTACTTCCTCTCCGGCGAGGAGGACGCGCTGGCGGCCGGCCTGGGGACGGTCGACTACCACATCGCCACCGGGCACGCCTTCTACTACCACCTCGCCGGCGAGCTGCGCAACCCGGCCTGGCGGCTGATCATGGACGCGGCCGCCTACGCGGCGACCTACGACCCGGCCTACCTCAATGCCGCCACGCTGATCATGCGCACGGTCCTGCTCTACCAGGACCAGATCCCGCGGCCGCTGCCGAAGCACCAGGTCACGGCCGAGCAGACGCACCAGGTCGGCGGCTGGAGCCGCATGCTGGTGCCCGGCCACTGCCACTGCGAGCCGCGCCACCGCGGCAATGCCAACTTCATGGTGGCGCTGCTGCTCTCGGGGATGAAGTACTACCACGAGATGACCGGCGACCCGGCCACGAAGGCGGCCCTCATCAAGGGCGCCTACTACCTCCTCGACGAGTGCTACTCCGAGAAGACCGCCGGCTTCCGCTACACCTCCTGCCCGGCCATGCGCTACAGCCGCGGCACGATTCCCTACATGGTCGAGGGCATCGCGCGCGCCTACCGCTGGACCGGCGACCCGCGCCTGGCACACCCGCTGACCTACGGGCTGCCCTACGGCGAACGCGGCGGCCAGTACGGCAAGGGGTTCGGGTCGTACTACCGCGGCGGCCCGCGCGTCCTGGCCGACATGCTCGAGCTGGAGCTGCCCTGGAAGGCGCCCGAGACCGGCGCCACGCCCTCGGGGACCGGTCCCTTTGCCAAGCCGGCCTGGCTGACGGAGGCGGTCGCGGTGGCCCAGGCCGAGGACTTCAAGGCCCAGGGCGTGGGCGAGTGCCAGGTCTTCGGCGACCGCGAGGGCGCCTGGGGCCGCATGGTCAGCTACTGGCACGCCGACATCGGGCACTGGCTCGAGTGGCAGGTGGATATCCCCGCCGACGGCCTCTACGCCCTGCGCTTCCACTACGCGACGCAAAGCCCGGAGACGACCCACGAGCTGCGCCTCAACGGCGAGGTCCCCTGCCCCGAGGCACGCGCCATCTTCTTCCCGTCGACCGACGGCTTCGGCATGAACCCGCTGGACTGGGCCTACACAGCCCTGCGGGATGCGAAGAACAACGAGGTCCCGCTGCGCCTGAGCAAGGGCCGCCACACGGTGCGCATGACCAATCTGAAGGACGGCCTCGCCTTTGACTTCATGGCCTTCGTGCCGGTGGTGGCGACAGGCGCGGCGCCGGCGCAGGGCAAGTAGGTCCACGGCCCCGTCCGTGGACCGCCCGGGCGCCGTCCGTGGACCACCCGGGCGCCGTCCACGGCGCCCGGGAGACGATGGGCGTGGTGCGCCGGACAAGACAAGGCGAACCGTCGCTCGCAGCGCGTTCTGGAGGGCGAGCGGCCACAGACGCGAACGCGTCCACGAGCCGGCGCGGCGTCGGTAACGCGAGACGCGGTCGTACATACAAGCAACGACGATCCGCGGGGCGGGCCAATGTCCGCCATCGCCATCACAACAGGAGCGTAGCGATGCGGCGACTGACGACAGCGATGGCCCTCGTGGCCCTGTGCGGGGCCGGCACGGCCGGTGCGGCCGAGACGGCCGGTGGATCCGCGGCGCCGGAAACGGCGCTGGGTCCGCGCGACTACCACCTCGAGACGGCCCTGGTCGAGGATGGCCAGGCCCGCGTGACGATCGTCTCGAGCACGGCGCGGCCGGCCTATGCGGCGATTGCCGAGGGCCTGGCGCGACGGCTGCGCGAGGCCTCCGGTGCCGCGGTCCCGATTGTCGATGCGGCGGCGGTCACCACCGACGACCTGCTGCGCGAGCGCCACGCGATTGTCCTGGGCAACCTGGCGACGAGCCCCTTCGTGGCGGACCTGTACTGGCAGTGGTACACCATCACCGACCTCTGGTACCCGGGACCGGGCGGCTACGAGCTGCGGACGCTCCACGACCCGTACGGCACCGGCCGCAACGTCATCTTCCTGGGCGGCAGCGACGACGACGGGGTCGCGGCCGCGGCGGCGGCGCTGTCGGCGCGGCTGACGCCGGGGCGGACGGTGACCATCGGCCGCCTGATGGACATCCACCTGGGGCCGGGTCACACCCCGCCGGTCGAGGGCCAGTACAGCGACCCGCGCCTGCGCATCTTCCACGAGACCCTCGAGCACCGCACCATCCACGAGTGCCCGCTTGGCTACTCGGATGCCAGCCTGGCCGGCCTGCGCTACTACTACAACGGCGACGAGGCCGCCCTGAAGCGCTTCCGCGAGGTGGCCCTCGGCAAGGACTTCCTCAGCGACGGCTACCACTACTACTCGCACATGCATCCGGTGATCTGGGACCTGATCGAGGAGAGCCCGTTCTTCTCCGACGCCGACCGCCAGGCGATCACGGCGCGGCTGCTGACCTACGCGCGCGGCCCGGATGGCAGCGGCGGCCGGGCCGGGCTGCTCGGCGACGCCGCCCTGCACGCCGCCAGCAAGAAGCTCCTCGACCGCCATATGGCCATGCGCGCCAACTGCGTCCTCACCCACAGCCGCTACTTCGGCAAGTACTGGCCGGCCGCGGAGTGGACCGAGAACACCGATGCGGCACGGCAGTACTTCGACCGCCTCATGACCAGCGCCAAGGGCTGGCGTGACGAGGGCAACATGCATACCTACCTGGAGTGCCCCCTCATGGCGGCGCTCCTCCTGCGCGACCGCCGCATCGTCGACAGCGGCGCCCTGCGGCACTACGCCGAGCTCATCCTGATGTTCTGCAACAACACCGGCGCCATGACCACCTTCGGCGGCCAGTACCCGGGCGTCCTGCGCGCCGCCGCGGCGCTGCTGAACGAGCCCGGCCTGCTGGCGACGCTGCCGCGCAACGAGGAGGCCGATCGCGCCGCCGGGAAGTTCCCGCTGCCCTACGGCTTCATGGCCGGCCAGGCCTGGGATATCGGCCTGCAGCCGGAGCCCATGGCCACGATGATCGGCGTCTACCACCGCCCGGCGACGCGCTGGGAGTGGGAGCACTACGCCGGCGGCTTCCCCCCCGAGAAAGCCCTCGACAAGCTCTGCATGCGCTCGGGTTTCGGGCGCCTGGACCAGTACCTCCTCCTCGATGGCATCTCGGTCGGCGGCGGCAAGCCGAATCCCAACCGCAATGCCATCCTGGCCTTCGGCGACCACGGCCGGACGCAGCTCCTCGGGGGCGCCAAGTCGGTGGTCGTCTCGCGGCAGGGCCTGGGTGCCGACGAGGGGAACCTGTCGTCCCTGGAGGGCCTCGCCGACCTGCCCGGCTTCGGCTACAGCCACAGCCGCGCCGCGGACCACCCATTCTCGAGCTGGGACCGCCACATCTTCTGGCGCAAGGGCGCCTGGTTCGTCGTCCTCGACGCGGTCACCGCCAGCGGCGCCGGACAGCACAGCGTCGCCTGCAACTGGACGCCCCTGGGGTCGTTGCGGACCGACGACGAGGGCGTCACCTGCAGTCGCGACGAGGCGCCCGACCCGAGCACCCTGGTGATCAGGAATGCCGAGCCGCTGCGGCGGGTCCGCGTCGGCAACACCGTGCAGTTCGCCGAGTGCCGCGACCTCGCCGCCGGCGAGCGCGTCACCGCGACGACCCTCCTCTACACCTACCCCGGCACGGCCACGAGGCACTACGCCATCGCCAAGACCGGCCCCGTGGGGGCGGTCCTGAGCGGCGATGAGGAGGCCCTCCTGGGGCTGCTGCCCGAGGGCAAGGGCGCGGTCGCCGGCCTGACCCTGGCGGCGGCGGCCTACTGCCTGTCGCCGTCGACGCTGGCGCTGGTCGATGCCACCCTCGTACGCGGCGGCGGTATCGAGCTGACGGCCACGGCGCCCTGCCAGGTCGAGATCGAGGTCGGGACCGGCGCCGTCGCGGTCGTCTGCGCCGAGGCGGTCCAGGTGCGTCTCAACGGCCGCGACGAGTCGCTCGCCGCCGGGCGTCATCGGCTCCAGGCGGCGGCGCTGGGTGCGGCCTTCGTGGATGGCCTCCGCAGCGCCATTGCGGCAGCGGTGGCGGCGCCGCGGCCCTCGCCGGCGGCGGTGGTCCCGGCCGGCCTGCCCGAGATCGCGGTGGCGTGGGAGGCGCCGGCGCCCGCCGGCGGCTATGCCGCCTACCACTACGGCGATGTCGACGGCGATGGCCGCACCGAGCTTCTCCTCGGCCTCAAGGACGGCCGCGTGCTCTGCCTCGACGACGTCGGCAAGACCCTCTGGGAACACGCCGCGGGCGGCCCGGTGCGGGCCCTGGCGTCGGCCGTCCTGCCGACCGGGCCGGCCATCCTCGTCGGCGGCGACGACGAGACCGTCACCGCCCTCGACGCCGGCAACCGCCGCGTCCTCTGGCAGCATCGCTGCTACGTCTCCGAAGAGCGCTACCAGGCGGCGCCGTGGTGGATGATGGGCTACAAGGCGCCCGTGCTGAGCCTGTTCACCGCCGACCTCGACGGCGATGGCCAGGCCGAGATCCTCTGCGGCACCGGCGGCGGCTTCATCGAGTGCCTCAAGCCTGACGGCAGCCTGGCCTGGAAACGCGAGTTCTTCTGGGGCCTGCCGAATCTCTTCGCGGTGGCGCCGGGACCGGACGGCGCGCGGCACCTCCTCGTCGATGCCGCCAACAGCGCCAGCGGCAGTTGGACCTGGCGCCTCGATGCCCGCGGCGAGCCCCTCAGCAAGAATGTCTTCGAGACCGGCCGCGGCTCCTGGGATTCGACCGTGGTGACCTCCTCCGCCCTCGCCGACATGGATGGCCAGGGCGCCTGGATGGCCGCCATCGGCCGCGGCGGCGCCTTCAACGAGATCGCCCTCTACGACGCCCGTACCGGCCAGCGCCGCTGGCTCCAGCCCATGGCCGACCGCATCACCTGCGTCGCGACCGTCGACCTCGATGGCGATGGCACCCGCGAGGTGGTGGCCGGGTCGACCTCAGCGTGGCTCTGCGCCTTCGGCCTCGACGGGCAGGTCCGCTGGGCCCGCCAGATGCCCAATGCCATCCTGGCCGTCACGCCGGTCGCCGATGGCGTGGTGACGCAGTGCGCCGACGGCTGCATCTACCGCCTCGACCGCGCCGGCGAGGTCACGGCCGTCCATCGGCCGGCCGCCCTGGCACCGCCGCCACACAGTGACCACTGGACCTTCCAGCGCGCCGGCGCGACCGCCTTCATCGGCGACCGCGGCCCGACCCTGCGGGTCCTGCGCCTGGAGCCCTGAACGCCATGGTGAACGGGGGTGGCAACAGGGCCGCGCCGCCGCGGCCCCTCGGCGCGGGACACGGACCGGCACGGACCGGCACGGACCGGCACGGACGGCCCTGGCCGGGAGCGGCGGGCGCCGCTGGGCGAGTAGGTCCGCGGCGCCGTCCGTGGACCTCCCCCGGGCGCCGGTGGCGCCGGCGTGGCGGCCAGGCTTTCCCGAGTAGGTCGCGCGAGCCGAGCGCGACCCCGGGCGCCGCCCGCGGCGCCCGGGAGAAGCCGAGCCGACGCTCGGCGCTCCCAGGGGAGCGGCTGAGGGCAGCCGCCGCTGCCCCCGCTCCCCGCTCCCCGACTCCGGACTCCGGACTCCGGACCTGCCTGCGACTCTCCTCCCCGCTCCCTGC
>JAAYZO010000500.1 GCA_012514865.1 Lentisphaerota bacterium
AGGTTGCGCTCGTCGAGGGTGGTGAAGCCATGCGCATCGAGCAGGGCCCGCAGCCGTCCGACGTCGCAGCCGGTCGGCGAGATGTCGACAGCGGCGCCGCAGAGGTGCGACGAGATGTAGCCGCTGGGGCGCTCGCAGAGGATGGCGTAGGTGCCGTCGGCGTCGAGGCTGCCGCGATTCTGGCGGCGGGCCCGCAGGATGGCGCTGATGTAGCTCGGGTAGCCCTGGCGGCAGTACATGCCCTCGAGCTGCTGCTGAGTCATGTCGGCCATGAGCTCGGCCTGGCGGCGCAGGGTCCGCGCCCCGGAGTTGATCACCAGCGGCTCCCCGCTCTCGGACACCCAGGCAGCGGCGGCGGCGCGCAGGGCCGTCGCGAGCTCCGGGTCGAGGCCCTCGGCGCTGCAGTTCCAGACCAGATTCGGATCCGCCATCAGGCTGTCCATGGGGTCCTCCTCGACCTCCTCGCCCAGGCTTGCGGTATCCAGCTCGGAGGTGGCCGGCGTCATGCGCAGGACATTCCATCGCGACCCGGCGCGGCACGACGGCAGGGCCACCACCAGGCCGAGGATGAGCACGGCTCCGGCGGCCAGGCGCCGCAGGCGCCGTCGCGGCGGGCGCGGGGCGCGTGCCCGCGGGTGGCCGTCGACAGCGATCGTGGTTGGGGCATGGGGCGTCATCGGTCGGCTTCCTCACGAGGTGGCAGCAGGGCCTCGAGGTGCAGTCCTCGCGAGCCCTTGACGAAGATCCAGCGGCCGGGCCGGGCGCCGCCACGCACGACCGCGGCAGCGGCGGCGGCATCGGGGTAGGCGTCCAGGCCGATCTCGGCGGCGGCGGCGGCCATCAGGGCGCCGATGGGGATGACTGCGGCACCGCCGGCGCGTTCGGCGACCCAGCGCAGCAGCTCGCGATGCGCGGCCTGGCCCAGGGGGCCCTGCTCGAGCATGTCGCCGAGGACCATCACCCGGTCGACCGGCGCGGCTGCGGCCGAGAGTTCCAGGAAGCTCTCGATGCCGGCGCGCATGCTGTCGGGGTTGGCGTTGTAGGCGTCGTTGACCCAGTTCACGCCGGCGACGGTGCGGCGTTCCAGGCGCATGGCCGGCAGGGCCGTCTGGCCGAGGCCGAGGGCGATCTCCTCGGGCGACAGGCCGAGGGCGCGGCCCACCGCGGCGGCGGCGCCGGCATTCAGGGCCTGATGCGCCCCGACCAGGGGCCACTCGACACGGACGCAGCGGCCCTCGCGCGGCCAGCTCAGGGTGAAGGCCGCGCCGGCACCGCAGAGGCCTTCGTAGGCAACGACCACATCGGCGCCGGGCCCGGTGCCGAAGGTGACCACCCGGCGTGAGCCCGCCTTGGCGCGCAGGATGTCGGCGTGAGCCGCCTCGCACGGCAGCACGGCGATCCCGGTGCCGGCGGTCAGGGCCAGGAGGTCGCCCTTCTCGCGGGCGACGCCGGCGAGATCGCCGAAGTACTCGAGGTGCGCCGCGCCGATAGTGGAGACGACGCCGAGGTCGGGCTCGGCCAGGCGCGCCAGCGCGGCGATCTCGCCGGGGTGGTTGGTGCCCATTTCGATGACGGCGGCGCGGTGGCCGGCCTCGAGGCGGAGGAGGTTCCGCGGCACCCCGAAGTGGTTGTTGGTGTTGCCCTCGGTCTTGAGCACCGCGCCCGGGTAGCGCCGTGCCAGGACCGCCGCCAGCATCTCCTTGGTGCTGGTCTTGCCGCAGCTCCCGGTGATGCCGACGACGACCACCTGGCGCATCGAGCGCCGGTGCTCACGGGCCAGGCGCTGAAAGGCCGCCAGGGTGTCCGCAACCCGCAGTACCGGACAGCCGCGCGAGCGCAGCGCCGCCAGCGTCTCGGCATCCGGGTCCTGACAGACGCAGACCGCCCCCGCGCCGGCCGCGGCCGCCGATGCGACGAACCGATGACCATCGGCCGCCTCGCCGCGGATCGCCATGAACAGCGCCCCGGGACGGATCGCACGGCTGTCATCACAGACCGCACTCACGCCGGCCGCCGACTGCGGCCGCGGACCCGGCGCCAGCCAGTCGCCGCCGGTGATGCGGCGGAGGTCATCCCACGAAAACCATAGGGCACTCATCGGTGGTGATTGTCTCCAGCACTCCCTCGTGGCCGCGTCAGCGTGCCGTCGCACCCAGAGCCAGCCCGGGGAGGACCTCACGGGCATGGCGGTCGAAGTTGAAGATCGTGAAGCCGCCGGTGCCGAGTTCGCGGCAGATGCCGATCTGCTCGAGCAGCAGCATCACATCGCTCGGGTCGGCCCAGCAGGACAGGCCGATGCCCGGGTAGCACGGCTTGCCCGAGGACCACTCGAGCTGGCGGCGCACCTGGGACTGGAAGGCCCGCGTGCTCTCGGTGTAGTCCATCGGGCAGACGAAATCGAGGTAGCCGCGCTCGCACCAGAGCTTCCAGTCCTGCCCGACCTCGTCGCGGTCGGTCGGCCACTGCCGGAAGACGGCCGCCGAGATGCGGATGCCGGGGCGGGCCTGGCGGGCCTGCTCGGAGACAGCGCGCACCACCGCGGTGATGGTCTCACGACGCCAGTCCAGCCAGCGCTGCCGCAGCGCGCCCGGCTGACGTACCGCCGCCGGCCAGTCGGCCACCGCCGCGCCCACATGGGCCTCAAAACGCGACCGGCAGCCCGGGCAGAAGCAGTGCTGGCCATCCGGGTAACGTATGTAGTCGAAGTGCAGGCCGTCGATCGGGTAGCGCCGCGCCAGGTCGACCATGGCCGCCACCTCCAAGGCCTGATTCTCGGGATGCGACGGGCAGAGCCAGCGCTCGGACACCGTGCCCTGGGCGTCCTGCTGCACCCGGCCGGCCGCGACCATGCGCTGCACCCAGGACGGGTCCGTGGCGCTGCCCATGTTCCAGTTGACCTTCCAGACGTGGCACTCGATGCCGTACTTCCGGCAGGCGTCCAGGCAGAGCTGCATCTGGTCGCCGCGGCGCTCCAGATCGGCGTAGGGCGGCAGGACCTCGCCGGGGTAGTAGGCGACGCCGCCCCAGAGGAGATTCGGCAGGATGGCCGTGAAGCCGCTGCGCTTCAGCAGCCCGATCGACTCGTCCCAGGTCTGGCCGTCCAGGCCGAAGGCGCTGTGGCACCAGAAGGCGCGATGCTCGCCCGGCACCGCCGGCTGCGCCATGCACCAGGCCTCGCGGGCGGCCTTGGCGGCCGCCTGGGCCGCCTCGATGGCCTCGAGGTAGGATTGCCTCTGCACGGCCTCCACGGCCTGCTGACGGGCTCCCATGGCCGCGGCCCAGACCGCCTGCGTGGCGGGGTTCATGCCGAGGCGGCTCAGGGCGGCGCCGAGGTCGTCGAGGCTCTCGAAGCGCCCCCACCGTCCAGCGCCGTCGAGTTCATGGCGGGCGGCCTGCGCCCAGGCGTCGGGGAAGGCCCCGGCGACGAGGGACAGCATGAGGCGGCGTTTGCCCGGCCAGTCGTCGCTGAGGAGGACGTGGGC
>JAAYZO010000054.1 GCA_012514865.1 Lentisphaerota bacterium
GTGCGGGACATCTTGCGACCTCCTTGCTTGGGCCCTGGCCGGCTCCTATACCAGGCAGGCGCCACACGGGGTTTTCAAGATGCCCGATCCACCTAACGGGGTGGTCCAGTTTTCGCGCTCAGTTCAGAAGTTGCCGCCGGCGCGGTGGCAGGTCGGCATGTAGGTGACCGTCGAGTAGCCGATGATGTAGAGGCCGTTGCCGGAGTAGCTCATCTCGGTGCTGTCGCCGATGACGATGGTGGAGCTGGGCTGAGGGATGGTGCTCGACGAGTGCGAGCCGGCCAGGCCGGTGCGGGGGTCGGACATGCGATACCCCATGCCGTAGCGCCTGGGAGCGCCGTTCAGGTCGTAGACACCGGAGATGTTCCAGCCGTAGCTGCCGGGACGGCTGCTGCCCTTGTTCCTGGCCGTGCCATAGGTCGGGCAGATGAAGTAGGGCTCGACCGTGTTGTAGGTGCCATCGACGCCGCCGCCGACCGCATACCACCACTCACAGTAGGGCGCCCGCGTCCCCTGCGGGCCGTCGTAGCCCAGCGGCCAGGCCTCGTTGTTGTCATCCACATACATCAGGACATTCAGCATGATCTGCTTCTGATTCGAGGTACAGGAGATGCCGCGGGCCTTCTCCCGCGCCTGCGAAAGGGCCGGCAGAAGCATCGCCGCCAGAATGGCGATGATCGCAATGACCACCAGGAGCTCGATCAGGGTGAACGGCTGACGTCGACTGCTGCTGCCCATGCTATGCCTTCCTGATTCGTGTTGCTGAACTCACGTGCAAAGGACAATCCCAGGTGGAGGACTATAGCACAGGTAGGGGCATTGCAAAGCGCTCCTGGTCTGACCTGTTCACGCTCCCCCAGACGGCCCGCGAACAGGTCAGGCCAGTGACAGCTTCCAGGATTCCAGGTCGACAAGCACCGCTTCGGAACCCCGCACATCATGGCCGCCTGCCGTGAGGCCAGCCGCAGGCCATGACCGCAAGGAACACAGAAAGCACACGGTCAGACTCACCACGAAGAGCCCGCGCTGGGTTCCTTCGTGCCCTTCGTGTCCTTCGTGGTGCGACGCCTCCCGCGCCTCGCTCCGCAGGGCCCCCGCAGACAGTCCTGTCAGGGATTCCCCTCGGTTCCCTTGGCCAGGAAGTCGGCGATGGGGCGGGTGCAGGCAAGGCAGAGGATGCCCGCGATGACCGGCAGCAAGGCGCCGCCCAGGACGCTCGTCAGAACCGCACTCCAGGCAGACGTGCCGTAGGTTCCTCGGAAGGTCTCCGGTCGCAGGAGGAACATCAGCATGCTGACGCCGGCGATGGCGCCCCTGAACAACGCCACCAACCCGAGGATGCGAACGGCCACGATCGCGAATGCCCTGGTCGTCATCAGTGACCTCCCGACCTCGTGCTGAGCCGTTGTCCGCCCATGGTGGCGCCATCGGGCCCGGAGGCGGCGATGGAGCGACAGGAACGGCCCGTCGACGAGCACCTTGACTCTTCCCTCACGATGAAGCCGAAAACTCCCGACAGAACCACCTGCGTCCCAGTATATCGCGACGCCTCGGCAAAGGCAACCGCGCGGCGTTGACGGCGCGGGCAAGGCTGTTTTGAGGTCCGGTTCTGGCACCCCTCCAGCGCCCGCGGGGCGCTTGCCGGCCCCGATCATATCAGTATGAAACTCTTGTGGAGGAGTGCGGTGCTCCTGCCTGCGTACTACGGTTTCCGTTGCCACGAGTACCGGAGCAA
>JAAYZO010000501.1 GCA_012514865.1 Lentisphaerota bacterium
GTCATCAACCTCGGCAATGCCTTCGTGAATATGTCGGTCCTGGAGGCCTGCCTGGAGACCGGCGCGGTGTACATGGACACGGCCATCCACGAGGAGCCCGACAAGGTCTGCGAGAACCCGCCCTGGTATGCCAACTACGAGTGGAAGCGCAAGGACCGCTGCCAGGCCAAGGGCCTCTCGGCCATCCTCGGCGTCGGTTTCGACCCCGGCGTGGTCAACGCCTACTGCGCCCTGGCCGCGAAGCACTTCTTCGATACCATCGACACCATCGACATCCTCGACGTCAATGCCGGCAGCCACGGCAAGTACTTCGCCACCAACTTCGACCCCGAGATCAACTTCCGCGAGTTCATCAAGGTCTGGACCTGGATCGACCGGCAGTGGAAGGAGTACCCGACGCACTCGGTGAAGCGCGTCTACGACTTCCCGGTGGCGGGGGTGTGCCCGGTGTACCTCAACGGCCACGACGAGCTGCACTCGCTCTCGAAGAACATCGACGCCAACAGCATCCGCTTCTGGATGGGCTTCGGCAACCACTACATCAATGTCTTCACCGTCCTGCGCACCCTCGGCTTCCTGTCGCACCTGCCGGTGACCCTGAGCACCGGCCAGGAGGTGGTGCCTCTGAAGGTGGTCAAGGCCCTCCTGCCCGACCCCAAGACCCTGGCCCCCGGCTACACCGGCAAGACCTGCATCGGCAACGTCGTCAAGGGCATCAAGGACGGCAAGCCGCGCGAGGTGTTCATCTACCAGGTCTCGGACCACCACGCCTGCTACGAGGAGATCGAGTCGCAGGGCATCAGCTACACCGCCGGTGTGCCGCCGGTCGCCGCGGCGATGCTGGTGGCGCAGGGCAAGTGGGATCCGCGCCGGATGGTCAACGTCGAGGAACTCGACCCGGATCCATTCATCGCCCTGCTGGACCGCATCGGCCTGCCGACCGAGGTCCGCGAGATCGAGCCGGGCAGCCCGGCGTCGTTCGATGGTACCGTGCGCGATCTGGAAACCGAGCTGCGCGAGTCGACCGCGACGGTGACCGTCTCGGCGGCCAATCCGCGGATCGCCCTCGACGCCAAGGCTCAGGAGGCCGCTCTGGAGGCCCTCTGCCGCCAGCGCCGGGCCGACCGGCGCTGACGGCCGCGTGAGGTCTCGCGAGGTGCGCGTATGGAGCTTCGCGGCGTGGTGGTGTCGATGCCGCCCGGCTCGTGGACGCATTCGCGTCTGTGGACACTCGCGCTCCAGAACGCGGTGGCCGGGCCAGGGGCGCGTGGAGGGCGACAGGCCTCTGGAGCCGTACCCGATTCGATGCCGCTCCGGCTCGTGGACGCATTCGCGTCTGGGGACACTCGCGCTCCGGCAGACGTGGCGAGCGGTCGTTCGTGGCGCTCTCCCGGGTGCCGTCGGCGCGCGCCGGTGAAGGCGCTGTCGAGGCGGCCCTGGAGTCCGCACGCCGCCGACCTGATCGGCCCCCGTCCGCCAGAACGCGGGCGGGGGCCTGCTGTGCATTGCCTACGCAAGGAAGATGCCTCATGACCGACGCGCCCCTCAGCGGCCCTGGCGCCGCGGCCCTGGCCGCGATCCTGTCTGAACTGGCCACGGCGCGCATGCCCTTCGGCAAGTTCGGGCCCCAGCAGCGCCCGCCGCATGGCCTGCTGCTGATCGACCTGCCTTACGAGTACCTCGCCTGGCTCCGCCGCCAGGGCTTCCCCAAAGGCCGCCTCGGCGAGCTGATGGCCTTCGTCTACCAGGTGAAGCAGGACGGCGCCGAGGCCCTCTTCGAGCCCCTGCGCGGCGGGCGGCCTGCCGCCGCCATCGGCCACCGTCACCAGCCCCGCCGCTGGGCCTTCCCTGACGACACCCAAGGGAACGCGCCGGCGACGCCGTGAGTCCCCCGGTCGGTCGGATCGGCGACCGCTGACGTCGTCCCGACACAGCCCGGGCCGATCGGCCTGCGACACGGCCGTTTCGGCGGGCTATCTTGGCACGGCGGCATGGGGTCGCCGTGGAGACCGAGTTCCCATGAAGATGCCTTCCGTGAGCATGACGCACGTCGTCACCATCCTCTGCGGTCTGCCCCTGGTGCCCGTCGCCGTGGCGGCCCCGGCCGAGGCGGCGTGGATCCGCCTCAACGACCCCCTCGGCGTCGGCGAGGTCCGCGCCGGCGCGCCGATCTTCACCAACCGCGGGTATACCTTCGCCGAGTTCCCCGCGGAGGTGGACGGCCTGCGCTTTGTCAAGGGCGACCTGGAGGCGACCTTCCGAGTGGCGGTGCGGCGCGGCGGCGTCCTGCGCGCCCTGACGGCGGCACCCGAGACCGGCGCCTCGCACGGTCAGTCGAAGGCCCTCCTGGAGCAGGGCTTCGAAGAGGCCCCGGGCGGGCGGCGCTATCAGCTCTTCGGAGCGTCGCCCGCCGACCGCGTCGGCCTCTATCAGAAGACGGTCAGCCCCGGTGAGGTCCTCACCTTCCAGCGCTGGACCGTGGTCGTCGCCGGTCAGGTCGAGGAATCGCCCTTCAAGGACATCCTTCGCTACCACGCTCAGGAGGCGGAGACGCACCGGTACGTGCTGGAGAACCTCCTGGTCATGCAGCCTGACTACATCGTCTACATCCCGCGTCAGCGTCGTGAGATCGTCGGCGACCGCTACAACGACCACTTCCAGGTGTTCGACAAGCCCGACGGCACGCTCTTCGCCGCCTGGACGCAGGCCACCGGGGAGGGCGACGTCGACCAGCACATCTGTTTCTCGAAGAGCCTCGACCGCGGCCGCACCTGGACCGCGCCGACCATCCTGGCCGGCTCGCCGAGCTACGTCAACCCGCAGCCGGTCGCCAGTTGGCAGCAGCCGATGGTGTCGCGCTCCGGTCGTCTCTACGTGCTCTGGAATCAGCGTATCACCAACGACCGCCTGCACCACGGCGTCATGGTGGGCAAGTACTCCGATGACGATGGCGAGACCTGGTCACAGCCGCGCGTCGTGACCCTGCCGCGGGTCAACCGCGATCCCCTCGACCGCCCGCCGAGCTGGTGTATCTGGCAGCGCCCCCTGCGCCTCGGCCAGGACGGCAAGTACCTGGTCGGGCTCTCCCGGCATGGCCGGCTTCCTGACGGCGCTGCTGCGACGGCCGCAGGCGCCGCCCCGGGCCGGCGCGCCCAGTCGGCGCTGCCCGGCACCACTGTCGAGTTCATCCAGTACGACAACATCGACGACGACCCCGCCATCGAGGACATCCGGGTGGTGATGCTGGCCGCCAACGAGGAGGAGATGGCCGTCATCGACCCCCGCTGGGGCCTCTGCTGCGAGGAGGCCAGCATCGTCAACCTCCCCGACGGCCGGCTCTTTGCCCTGATGCGCACCAGTGCCGGGTCGCCGTACTGGTCCCAGAGCCGCGACAAGGGCCACACCTGGGACGAGCCGAAGCCCCTCAAGGACGCCCAGGGTCGCGCCTACCGCCATCCGCGCGCGCCGTGCCCGATCTACGACCGGCGCGGCCCCGAGGCCTGCAGCGGCGAGTACTTCGCATTCGTCTCGAATGAGGAGCGCGACGCGGAGAACCCCTACCGCCCGCGCGGGCCGCTGTTCCTCATCGCCGGACGCTTCGACCCCGCCGGCGAGCAGCCCATACGCTTCACCGAGCCAAAGCCGTTCCCCTCGCGTCCGAGCAGCAACGCGTTCTACACCAGCCTGACCGTGGTCGACGGCCGGACCGTCCTGTGGATCCCCGACCGGAAGCACTTCCTGATCGGCAAGGTCATCGGCGACGAGTGGTTCGAGTAGTGCGGGCGGGCTACTCGATCACGGTCAGCTCGCCGGGGCCGCGCAGGCGCACGGTCAGGCAGCCGAGGGCGGCGTGGTGGCGGTGTGTCGCCGGCTCGGCGCCGGTCCAGGTGATGGCGCTGGGCGCCTTCTGGACGCCGGCCAGGTGGACATCGCAGGGCGTCGTCGGCCAGGGCTCCACCCGCAGGCGGATGCCGCCCGGCGGCATGTCCTCCAGCGGCGTGACGCGCCCCGGCGCCAGGACGCGCCAGCGGCGCGGCCCGACCACGCGGAAGTCCAGCAGCGGCGCCTGGCCGTAGGCCTCCGGCAGGCCGGCCTGGACGGTCCCCGGGTTGATGGCCGGGCCGTCCGGCCGCTGGGCGCGCAGGTGGAAGAAGTCCGGCAGGAGGCCGCGCCGCTCGGCGTCGTCGAGGGGGAAGGTCATCTGCAGGCCGGCGCGGGTGATACCGGTGGCGAGGCGCTCCCAGGTCGCGGCGTGCTCGCCGTCGAGGCGCGCCAGGTCGAGCAGGGCCGAGCGGTAGACCAGTCCGCACCACTGCACCGGCAGGCCGATCCAGAAGGGCGCGTGCCAGTGGGTGGCGCCGAGCACGGCGATGGTCGCATAGAGCCCGACCGGGGCGTCCACGGGCGGGTCGAGATAGACGAAGGGCACGCCGGTCCAGGCCCAGTAGCGCGCCTGCGCCAGATGGCGTGGCTCACCCGAGAGGGCGTAGGCGAGGGTGTAGAGCCGCACCAGACGCGCCGAGGCCAGGATGTCGGGCGTATGCAGGGGCATCTCCCAGGTCTGCGCCCCGCGCGGCACGCCGCCGCCATAGAGCGCGGTCTGGCGGTCGACGAGGGCGATGACCTCTGCCGCAACCGATGCGTCGCCACTCCAGCAGGCGACCTCCGCCAGGCCGACCAGTGCCGCGGCGGCGAGGCCGTTGGCGTGGTTGGCGGTGTGGGTGCTGGCGCAGTCGGGGCCGCCCTCGCGGCGCTCGTAGCGCACGACGCCGTCGGCCGGCATCGCGCGCAGGCGCTCGCGGGCCTCGCCCAGGCGTCTCTCGAGGTCGGCCTGGATATCGCCAAAGACCAGCGCCGGCAGGGGCGCCAGGGGCACATGCGAGACCGCATCGTGCCAGCGGCCGCCGACCTCGCGGAGGCCGGCCTCGACCGCCCCCGCGAGGCGGTCGTCGAGGGCCGCATCGCCGCTCTGGCCGGACAGCCACCGCATGAAGGCCGCTGCATCCGCGGCGCGCTGCGGCAGGAAGCTCTCGCCCCAGACGGCATGGCGCCAGAGCCCGTCGTGGTAGGCGGCCGAGTCCACCCAGCCCCGCGCCAGGAGGTGCCGCGCCGCCTCCAGGCCGCCGGGGAACTCCGGCGGTGCCGGCAACGGCCGCAACCGGAGCCAGTGCTGCACCGCCGGGACCACCGTCTCGCCAGGACCGCCCAGGAGGGTGAAGGCGAACTCCAGCGGCACGCCGGCCGCCAGGGTGACGCTGTCGAGCGGCGAGAGCATGGCCTCCTCGCGGCAGGGCCCGACGCCCGGGTACCACAGCGCCATGAGGTGCGCGCCGGAAAGGAAGATGCGGTCCGGCGAGTCGAAGACCGCCGCCGGACGCTCGGCGCGGTCCCAGGTCACGCCGAGGTAGCGGCCCTCGTGGCAGAGGGCCATCAGGGGGAAGCACAGCTTGAGGTCGTCGACCAGGTGGCGTGCCGCCTTTGGGCCGCGGACGTCCGCCTCGCTGCTGCTGGGCTCGTCGTCGAGGTACTCGACACCCGGCAGCAGGGCCTGCGTCTTGCGCTCGCCGAAGGTCCGGAAGCCCGGGAAGAGGGTCAGCCAGGGCAGGTGGAAGACCTCGCGGTCGCGCTCGACCTCAACGCGGGTGCTGACACGGATGCTCCCGGTGGCTGTGCCGGTACCCGGCTCGAAGCGCCGGGTGAGCTGCCAGGCGACGCCGTCGGCATCGCGGCGGCGTGCCTTCAGCTCGAGGGCGCCGTCGACCTGTCGCGCCTGGGTGTCACCCGGCCCGATCTCGAGAAAGCCTGTGCCCGCCGCGGTCCGGTAGCCGATGCGCGCCTCGCCCAGCCCGGCCGCCATCGCCTTTCCTCCGACCTCCAGGCGGAAGCCGTTCCAGAGGGCGCCGCTGTGGCGCACTACGACGTCGCCGGACTCGACGACCCAGGGCAGCGCCTCGCTGGGGGCCCCCGGCGGCGTGAAGGTGATCGGCGTCAGCGGCTCGAGGACCACCGCCCGGAGGCTCTCCACGACGCCGCGACCGCCCTGTGAGCCCGGGTCCAGGCGCAGCCGCGACCCGGGTGGCAGTGGCGGCAGGAGCAGCTCGTAGTCGTGCCACTGGCCGTCGTCGGTGATGGTGAAACGGACGCTGTCGCCGCTGCGGAAATTCCTGCCGTAGAAGACCTCGCCGCCACGGTCGCCGCCCTCGGCCTTCAGGCGCAGGATCAGGCGGAAGCTGGTGCCTGTCGGCAGGCGTTCCGGTGGCGGTCCCTCGAGCCAGGGGTCCTCGTCGTCGCTGCACACGTAGGCCAGGCCCTCCGGAGTGGCGGCCACGCTGCGTACGTGCGCATTGCCGACCCAGCCATGGTCGGCGCCGCGGAAATCCAGGACCATCACCGGCTCGGCTGCCGTGGCAAGACTCGTGGCGGCGAAGGCCGCGATCAGCAGGGAAGCGCACCGTGTCGCCATGGGGCAGGGGGCCTTCATCGGTTTCCGGGGGTGGGGGCGTCAGGGCGGCCCCAGGCGCCCGAGTGCGGCACGCGGAAGGCCGCGCCGGGCCTGAGCACATAGCGCCAGCCGGCCGCGTCGTCCTGGGGGTCGACGTAGCCCTCGATGGCCGAGAAGGGCCCCAGGCCGAGGGTGCGGGCGTCGATCACGCGCTCGATGCGGTAGCTGCCGTCGGCGACGCCCGCGGTCTCGACATGGATGACCCGCCCGACGAGGTCGCCGCGGGTCAGGTCGGTGTCGCTGTCGACGGCCAGGCGCAGGTCGGTCGGGTCGGTGTCGTCCACGGCCGCGACGCGGCCGGTCACCGTCGCGGGGAGGTCGATTCCGGCCGCGCCCGCGCGCAGTGACCGGCCGTCGAAGAGCCGGGCCCAGAGCGGCCCGCGCGCATCGCGGTGGAGCACCGCGACGCGGCCGTCCATCGCGACTCCGGCGGCCGCGAGTCGGCCGGGATGCTCGCGGATCAGCACCACGTCCTCACGGCCATCGGCGAGGACGATCTGGACGGCCGCGCTGGCGTCGTCGGCTGTCATCCGGGACTCCAGCAGCCGCACCGACTGAATGAACGGGCGGTCGCCAAAGGGCTCCAGGACGCTGACGAACTGGCTGGAGAGGTCCTCGCCGCGGCGCGCGCGCAGGCTGTACCGCAGGCTCTTCGGCGCCTTGGCAAAGGCCGGTACCGGGCCGTCGGCGAGGGCCAGCTCGTCGACAGCGGTGAGGTTATGCAGGCGCAGATGCGTCGCGCCGGCGGGGCGGTCAGCGAGGAAGGGGTCCGCAATCGGCCAGGTGACGGTGCCGGCCGTGACCGGGCCGCTGCGGCTGACGCGGGTCAGGAACTGGAAGCCGGCGCCGCGGTAGCCGTGGGCGTA
>JAAYZO010000502.1 GCA_012514865.1 Lentisphaerota bacterium
GCCGCGACGCGCCGTGAAGCCCTCCGCAAGGGCCTGGAAAAGCTCTTCAGGAATGCCTCGTTCTGCATCGATAAGGCTTTGGCCGGCGACGCTGAACTGCAGCAGGTCGAGTGCGACAAGCTGGAGACCAGCCGCACCGCCAACCGGGCCATGCCGCAGGACCAGGAGCACCTGCTGCAGAGCATCGCGGCACTCGCTGCTTCGTTGGACCTGGAGCCGAAGCACCAGGAAGTCTGGCGGCCAGAGGACCCGCCCGAGCCGCCGCAGTACAAGCGCGACCCACTCCCGCAGACGCCCGAGCGCCAGCGTTACCTGGCGTACAAATCCGAAATGGCCCTGCGCGGGGAGAAGCTGGCGAAGGACTTCTAAGACGCGCGACCTGGCCGGCCCGGGGACCGCAACCCGGGCCGGCTGGGCCCTCCTGGCAGGGCGAATGACCCCATAAACTTTAAAGCAACCCGGATAGTGATCTCTGAAACTGTTTGAAAAACCATCTGGAGCCGCCCCAATGCCCGCCAAACGCACGACGGCCAACCACCCTGTATCCGAACCCGCGCCGGCGCCGAAAGCGCCCACAGAGCCCGTAGAGGTGGCCCTGGAATGTGGCTCGCTGGGATTCACTCCCGAACAGACGGCCGCGGCTGTCAGTCTCGAGGTTTCCGTCTTCATCGGCAGCCCCCTCTGGCCGGTCTACCTCGCCGCCCGCACTGAGGCGCTGCGCGAGTTGCGCCTGATCCTCCTGGCCAAGGCCCGCGATGGGCGCATCGGCGCCGCAAAGACGATGATGCAGATCGTGAGCAATGCCGTCGACGCGGACGCCGTCGCCGAGATCGAGCGCGCCGCGACGCGATCCCGTGTTGCCGCAATGAACCAGGCCGAAGCGCAGCGCCGCCGTCGGCGCTGACCATCACCACGACCCCGGCCGGCGAGGTGGGAGCCCGTCGGCCGGCACCCTCACCGCCAGGCCGCGCCCGTGGCCGCCTGCGGCGTTTCAACGCCAGACCCGCGCCCAGACCCGCCTGCGGCACTCCGACGCGCCAGAACGCCGCCAATCGCGTCCGTGTAGCACCGTCGCGATTTGTGCAATGCGCTACACCGCCAGCCCTGGACGGCCGGAAGGACACCGGCGCCGTGTCACCCCAGGGGCCCCTCCTGGACCTGCCCGGCCGATGCACCCCGTTGCGCCTGTACCGCCAGGGCTACGCGACCTTTGAGACGTACTGCCGGGAGCGGTGGGGGTTTGCGCGCAACTACGCAAACAAGATCATCACCGCCTCTGAGGTAGTGGCAAACTTGGGTACCATGGTACCCACCACACCCGCCACCGAACGCCAAGCCCGACCGCTTGCCAAGCTCCCGCCCGAACAGCAGCCGGTCGCATCGTCATCCGGTCGGAGGTCCCGAGGCCGCAGAGGTGAAGAGGCCCCGGCGCCTGTCTTTGGGGAGGAGGGGAGAGGGGAGGGAGGGAAACAGGACGCCGGGGCCGCCGGCAAGTCTACCGCGACACGGCCCGCGGCGCCAGGCCGTCGAGACGATTTCGGCGTCGAGGCCGGCACTGCCAGACCCCCCCTTCACGGCCGGAAGTGTTGCAACAGTGTTGCAACAATCGCCAAAGCTAAATGGTGCTATGCGTGACGCAAGGGCGCAAACTGTCATAGTCCTAAGACCCGCTATTGCAATGCTGTGCAAAGATATGCAAAAGCGGTGAGCGGTTTGCTAAACCGTCGTACGGGGTAAACCCGTACCGGGGGTTCGAATCCCCCCCTCTCCGCCAGAATCAAACGCCGCCGGAAACCCCGGCGGCGTTTCTGTTTTAACCTGCTACGGATCACCGCGTCGCGATGCGGTTGCGGAGAACGGCGGTTCGGCAGGGAATATGGCCGGTTGCGGTGTAACGTGGCGATGTTTGCCACCGGTTTGCAGTAGGCGCGAGGTAGGCAGAGGTCCGCATGGGCGCGGGGCAGGGACGGGATGTCGGCAGTACGACCCATCAGCTCAGGGATTCGCGACAACCATAGCCGCGGCGGCGTGGGAGTGCATGCTGACGGCCAGGTGCGCCTCAGCTTCACGCAGTCGAAGACCATCCTGAACCTGTTCCGCGAACTGGCCCTCGGCAAGCCGGAGCCCTATGCCGTACTGGGCAGACAGGAACTGTTCACACGGCAGTCGCCGCAGCGACTCAAGGTTCTGCGCGAGCACGCCGTCATCGAGAGCGCCGTCGCCTCAAACCGCATCGAGGGCGTCGAGATCGACCGGCGGCGTGTCGGAACTGTCGTTTTTGGCAAGAGCCACCTGCAGGACCGCAACGAGCAGGAGGTCCGCGGCTACCAGGCGGCGCTGTCACTGATCCACGAACGGCACGACTCGTTGCCGGTGTCGCCCGAGGCCGTCCGTCGTAGCGTCGCCAGTTTCCAGGCCGCGTTCCACATCACCGAACTGCACAGGAGATGCCCGGAAGTCAGCCTGGACATGATCCGCAAAGTCCTGCGGGAGATGCGTCAGGCCGGCGACGTCGAGTGCACGGGCCGAGGCAAGCACGCCCTGTGGCGCCCCGTCGGCAATGGGTAATGGGTAATGGTATTGGGTATTTTACTGGGTATAGTGCGGCGAGGCGGGTCACAGGACAGGCGCTGCGCCTGGGTCCCGCCGGCGGAGCGGGCTCTCGTACTCGTATGGAGCCCCCGATTACCGACTACCTGCAGCATGTTCTCCAGGCTGCTCCGCACTCGATTGCCATTGCTGACATCCGGGCCTTGGCTAGGATAGCTGCGGACGAGGGAGTCACCCCCGATGTGAAGCTCGGGACGGCCCTGAAGCAGAAACGGGACCTCGAGGGTGCGTTCGATCCGGTGACCGGCAAGCGAAGAGTCGTCCTGCCGTGACCAGCCTGTCCACACGCCACGCACGTCCCGAAGCCGGCAGGTGGCGATGCTCCGAGCGTTCCCTGGCGTCTTGGCCGGTGCCAGGTGTCTGGTCGCGGATCCCCGGGCCAGGCGGCCAATCCACGGGCAAGCGGCCCTGACACGTTCGGTTCGGCATGCGGCTCGGCCCCCTGTCGACAGGCGTCGGGGCGGCTCACTCGTCGAGGGTCATCGTCAGGTTGTCGAGGTAGAAGATGGCCGGGGCGGTGCCGTGGGCGACGAAGCCGAGCCAGAGGACGCGGCTGAACTCGGGGTCGCAGGGGAGGTCGTCCTGTTCGAAGAGGACAGTGCCCTTCTCATCGAGGATACGGAGTTTCCAGAGGCCGTCGGCGAGGCTGCCGAGGGCGTCGCTCATCTCGACGTGGAGCCAGGTGCTGTCGGGCAGGACGCAATTGGCGGGTCGTTTGCCTTGGAGGAGGATCTGGCCGTCGGCCTCGATGTAGAGGCACGGGCCGACCTTGGCGTAGCTCGGGGTATGCCGCCACTCGGTCCAGAGCATGGCGCCGGGCTCGCGGTAGAGGTCGAACGAGACGGTGACGCGGAGGTCGCCGACGAGGCGGGGCGTGTAGTACAGGTGCGGGTGGTAGTAGATGGGCGCCTCGGCGGTGTCGGTGAACTTGAGGCTGTGCCGGCCGCCGCTGGCGCGCTCGTCGCTGACGGTAATGACGGCGCCGGCCTCGGGGGCCTCGACGAGGGCGGCGTAGGCCGGCTTGGCGCCGACGGGGGTGTCTTCGAAGTCGTCGGTGACCAGTCGCAGTCCCAGGGCGGTCTCGTTGGGGAGGAGCGGCCGGGGCGGGTGGCTCTGGGGCAGGGCGGTCCAGGCCGGGTCGCCGTAGAGCCCGGCGGCGGCGGGGTCGATGGGGCGGAAGCCGAGGGCGAGGGCCGGCGAGTCGGGCTGGAGGCGGAAGTCGCGCGCGGCCGCGTCGACGAATTTCGGGTCGGCGACGCGCGAGTGCGCGTCCATGCGCGGCGTGTACCAGATGTCCTTGAGGCCCTCCTTCTTCTGCCACTCCGCGAAGGTGAAGTCGAGGAACTTCAGGGCCTTGCCGCCGGCGTGCCAGTAGAGGTTGTAGTCGATGATCTTGTCGTAGCTCTGCCACTCCTTGACATAGCGGAAGGGCGTCGCGTCGCCGTCGAGCAGGACGATGTTATTCTGGACGACGTTGGTGCGTTCCGAGTCGATGCCGAGGCCGAAGCCGCAGAAGGCGCTGATGTTATTGATGATGGTGAGGGCGGAGGTGCCGTGCTGGATGCGTATGCCGCCGTGGCCGCAGTCGTAGCAGAGGTTGTTTTCGCAGAGGACGCCGGCGCTGCCGCCGTCGAGGTAGATGCCATGTCCGATGGCGTCGGGTGGTGTGCCGACGTTGTGGATGACGTTATTGCGGATGATCGACCCGGGCGTAAGGCCGAGGCTGTAGATGCCGCCGCCGTCCTCGAGGACGCGCATGACGTGGTGGACGTGGTTGAATTCGACGATGTTCTCACGGGTGCCCGAGGGGATCGTGTCCCAGGTCCAGCCGAGGGAGATGCCGGTGTAGCGCAGGTCGGCGACCTCGTTGTGGGAGATGGTATTCTGCCGGCCGTAGCCCATGAAGATGCCGGTGGCGCCGGGGTTGGTGTGGCCGCCGTCGTGGATGAAGCAGTTGTCGATGGTGTTGTGGTGTGCCATGCGCTCGTAGGGCGTCGGCCGGTCGGTGGTGCCGAGGCGGATGCCGCCGCCGCCGAGGTCGTGCAGGTGGCACTGCCGGATGGTGTTGTCCGAGCAGTCGGTAGCGAACCAGATCCCGTAGCGCCCGACGTGGGCGACCTCGCAGGCGGTGAAGGCGCAGTGCCGGGCGCCGCGGAACTCCAGGGCGGCGCCGAGGGTATTGGCGGCCTGCGGTGTGGAGAAGCCCTCGGGGGGCAGTCGCCAGGCGGCGTGGTGGAAGGCGATACCCTCGAAGCCGATGTGCTCGACGAGGCGACCGGCCTCCGGCTCGCCGGTGGCCTCGACGAGGCGCTCGAGGAAGGGCGCGACGACCGTGGCGGCGGCGAGGTCCTCGTTGTCGAAGGGTATCACGCGCAGCTCTCCGGTGCGCCGATCGAGCTGCCACTCGCCGGGCGCGTCACAGGCGCCGGGGTGGTTGTAGACCACGTAGGGGCAGGTGGACATGCCGGGCTTCGGAATCGACCAGACGGCCGGCCCGCCGAGTTCCGCGATGCGCGTTGCCGGGTCGACCGACTTCAGGGGGAAGGTCCCCGTGTTCCAACTGAAGTAGAGCCGCAGCTCGACGTCGGCGGGGTCGGGCCACGCCTGGAGGTCCTGGCGCTCGAAGGCGAAGCGGTCGCGCGCGATGGTCTTGCCGTCGGCCTCCATGACGCCGTTTGCGACGGCGTACTGCCCGGCATTCGGTGAGCGTGCGTAGAGGTAGCGCCGGCCGTTGATGAAGAGCTGGCGGAACACCCAGGCGTGGTCGCGCGCGGCGGGTATCGTGGTTGACCAGACTCCGTCCGCGCCGCGCTGCAGGCCGGCGATGACGCGGCCGCCGGAGACGACCGGGCGCTCGCCCGGGTAGGCCGCCCAGGTGATGGGCGCCGCGGCGGTGCCGGAGTCCTCGGGGGTCAGGATGAGGGTCTCGGCGAGGGTATGGACGCCGCCGCGCAGGAGGATGCGCACGCCGCCGTCGGGGAGGCCTGATTCAGCCTTCAGGCGGCGCACGGCGTCGCGGGCGCGCTGGAGCGTGCGGAAGGGCGCCGCGGCGGTGCCGGCCGCGGCGTCGTCGCCGTCGGGTGCGACGGCCAGCGTCAGCTCCGCGGCCGCCGCCACGGTGGCCAGCGCCGTGGCCAGACCGGTCGCCATCACGATCCCCTGCAGCGGGTGATTCCACAGCGCCATCGGTCGTCCTCCCGGTTGGGCGGCTGACGGGACACGCCCTGCCGCACCGACTCTTTCGCGGGAAGTGTAGCCCCCGAAACGCGGAAGCAAAGCGGCGCGGGGCGGGCGGGTCGGCGCGCACAAGGCATGGCGCGCTGACGCGGCTCCCGTGGCCGGGTGTCACCGCAGAGGACGCAGAGGGGGCAGAGAGCAGGGGTGGTGCGCTCACGACCTGGCGCGGCAGTGCGATGCCTGCGGCGGGCTTCGGGCCGCGGGGACGCGGCCTTTGGGCTCGGGACACGGACGGACACTGACCTACACAGACCGACACGGACGGGGCCTTTCCGGCTCCGGCGTCGGGCCGGCGCGCGGGCGGGTCAGGGGGCGCTGTCGATGAGGCGTTTCAGGACGACGGCCTGGTTGTGGTCCTGGTCGCGGGAGGCGTAGACGAGGGTGATGGGGCCTTGGCGGGCGCGTCGGCGCAGGTCGTCGAGGGCCGGGTGGCCCGCGAGCTCGGCGCGGTAGCGCTCTTCGAACTCGGGCCACTTTGCCGGGTCGTGGTTGAACCACTGTCGCAGCGCGGTTGTTGGCGCGATGTCCTTCAGCCAGAGGTCGATGCCGGCGGTGGCCTTGGCCAGCCCGCGCGGCCAGAGCCGGTCGACCAGGATGCGGGTGCCATCGGCGGCGGCCGGTGGGTCGTAGGAGCGTTTCAGGTGGATGCCCATGGCGTCCTCCGTGGTGGTGATGGCCTGACACGAATCGACCACGGTCCGGCCCGGGCGGTTCCGGCGGCATCCGGCGTCCCGGGCGCCGGCGGGGCGGCGCCCGGGGGTCCACGGGCGGCGCCGTGGACCTACTCGGCCTGCGCCGGTGGCCTCGCCCGCGTGGGCGATCGGGTGTTGTGCTGTCGACGCCGTTGCGGCTCGTGGACGCGTTCGCGTCTGTGGACACTCGCTCTCCACCACACGTGGCGGGCGATGTCTTGTCATGTCACCGGCCGCTCTCCCGACAGCGTCGTGCCATGGACAAGCGCGGTTCGAGTGCGTATGGTCGTGGCAGATGCGAGCCGTAGTCTGGGCAGCACGGGTGGGCGCCTGGGTCCACCGTACCGGGAGTATGCACGGCATGAGAACGACCCTGTGGCTGGCGGGCAGTGTGGTGTGTTCGGCGCTGGTTCAGCCGGCCTCGGCGGCCTGGGAGACGTGGCCGCCGCGCGAGTTTCTGATGAGCAGCCTGGTGGCGGGTGTTGAGCGGATCCTGTCGACGCAGGATCCGGCGACGGGTCAGTTCGGGACGAAGCCGTGGATCTGCAATGACCAGAATGTGCTTCTGCCGCTGGCGGCGGCCTGGAGCCTCGAGGACCCGTCGAACCGCTGGTACCACGACGAGGCGCTCCTGACGGCGATAGCCAAGGGCGGCGAGGCGCTGGTCGATGCTCAGGACGAGCGCGGCGCCTGGATCTTCCGGAAGAAAGACAACTCGACCTGGGGGCAGGTGCACCAGCCGTGGACGTACAGCCGCTGGGTGCGCGCCTACCAGCTTGTGGGCGAGGCCCTGCCGCCGGCGTCGAAGGCGCGCTGGGAGGCGGGCCTGCGCCTGGGTCTCGGGGCCATCCGCCGGAGTGCCGGGGGCGCGGTAGGCAACATGACGGCGCACAACATGATGGCGCTGTACATCGGCGGTCAGTGCTTTGGCGAGGACGACTGGTGCCGCGCCGCGGCGGGGTACCTGCAGCGGACGGTCGAGGAGCAGGAGGAGGGCGGCTACTGGTCGGAGCACTGCGGGCCGCTGATCGGCTACAACGGCGTCTATGTCGAGCTGCTCGGGCTCTACTACCACGCCTCGCGCGATGCCGTGGTCCTGGGCGCGCTGGAGCGCGCGGCGCAGTTCCACGCCAGCGTGCTGTTGCCGAACGGCGCGGCCACGCCGGGCATCGACGAGCGTCAGCTCTACCACGACGGCGTCGACATCGGCAACGTCGGCCTGAGCTGGACCGACGCCGGGCGCGGCTATCTGTCGCACCAGCTCTGGCGTCGCAGCGAGGGCGGCACGCGGCCGGTCGACGCCGACTACGCCGCGACCATGCTGCTGTACTCCGGCAGCGGCCCGATTGCCGCCATGCCGTCGGCCGCCGACGAGAGCACGACGGTTCTGACCACGGTCAGTGCGGCGACTAAGCGTATCAAGCCCTGGCAGTGGACCTTCACCGCGTTCCCGTGCCGGCCGCCGAACTTCCGCTGGGTTCAGGACCGGCAGAACCTCATCGACATCTACCACGACGACCTCGGCCTGGTGGTCGGTGGCGGCAACACGAAGCTGCAGCCGTACTGGTCGACCTTCACGGTCGGGGATCCGGCGCTGCTGGCGCACACGCCCGGCGACACCGCGCCGAACTTCCTTCCCGATGTCGATCTGCTCTGGACGCCGGATATGGCCAGCATCAACGTCGAGCCGCGGGCACTGCGCATGGCGCTGAAGTATGGCCCGGCCGACCTGAACCGCCAGATCGGGCACGGGCCGTACCGCGTCCGTGCCGGCCTCGACGATGCCGGCGCGGTGCTGACGCTGACCTTCCGCGCGCCGCGGGGCCGTCGTGCTGAGGCGCATCTGCCGCTGCTGTATCGCGGCACGCGGCTCTTCGCCGCCGACGGCCGGCGCATCACCCTGGGCAGCGACACCCTGTCACTCACGGCCGCCGAGCTGGGCGGCGAGGTCCTCTACTACGGCCTGCGGGTCGGCCTGCCCGAGGGCAGCCGGCTGCTCTGGCCGGCCCTGCCGCACAATCCGTACAAGAGCGACGGCTCGGCCGGCCTCAGCTCCGGGAAGCTGGTGGTGGCGATGCCCTTCGAGAGCACCGACACGCACACCGTGACGCTGTCGCACCAGCCGGCCGTGCCCTTCGACGGCATCGCCTTCGAGGCGCGCGATCTCACGGTTGAGGTCAGCGACGGGACCTACACGAAGCGCCTCGACAGCCTCGGCTCGCAGTTCATGGGCCGCACCCAGGTCGGGTCGGTCATGACCTTCACGACCCCGGACCTCGCGGCCGGGCGCTATGCGCTCTTCGTCGAGGCGGTCCTCGCCAACGAGTACGGCATCGTGCAGGCGGTCGTCAATGGTCAGGACATCGGAGAGCCCTTCGATGCCTATGTCGACGGCATCGATATCGAGGGCGAGCGTGTGGCCTGCGGCGAGGTGGCTCTGCCGGCCGGTCCGCAGCGCCTGGGGGTCCGGATTGTCGGCCGTAACGAGGCCTCGCGCAGCCAGACGATCAGCGTCAAGCGCTGGCTGCTGCGGCGCCTTGGGGACTGAGGCCAGGCCGCGGCCGGGGGGTGCGCCGGGGGTTCGGTTCTGGCACCCCTTCAGGGTGCGTGGTGCGTGGATGGGCGCTTCCGGGGGTCGTGCTCTCGCGCGACCCCCGGCTACGATCTGGCACCCCTCCAGGGTGACCACGGGAGCGCTGCTGCGACCGTCGATCAGCCCTGCGGCCGCGGGATTGGCGCGACAGGCTTTGGAGGCGGTGGTCCGGCTGAGCGGCCGACGAGAAAGGCACCGCCTTGGGCCGGCCATAGAGGGATAGTTCCCCAGAACCGGCCTGCCGGGGTGGGGACTGTCCGCTGGACGGTCTCGCGGGAGGGTCTACAGTCAGGGGCAGGGCCGCTTGGCGGCGGGCCGTCTGGCCCGGGCCGGCGGGGCACGAGTCGCGAAGTATCGCGGGAGAGGCCATCATGAGTCGCGATATGCAGGCTGTCACGGCGGAGGCCGCGGGGATTCCCTCGGCGGCGGTAGCGGCGTTCATCGACCGTCTTGAGGACAGGGGCCTGCCGATGCACAGTGCCCTGCTGCTGCGCGGCGAGCGCATTGCGGCGGAGGCGTACTGGGCGCCGTTCGACGCGTCCTTCCGGCACCGCCTCTACTCGACGACGAAGAGCTTCGTCTCGGTGGCGATCGGGATCCTGGCGGGGGATGGCCGCCTGTCGCTGCGGGATCGCGTCGTCGACTTCTTCCCCGACTACGCCGTGCGATATGGCCCGGTGCATCCCTATGTAGCGCGGACGACGGTGCGCGATCTCCTGACCATGACGACCGCGTTCACGGCCTCGAACTACACCGTCTTCGACGACTGGACGGAGGCCTTCTTCCGGATACCGGCCGGTCATCTGCCGGGTCGGTCGTTCCGCTACGACACCCTGGCGACGGTGATGCTGTGCATGATTGTGCGTCGTGTGGCCGGCGTCGAGTTCACGGCGCTGCTGCAGGAGCGCCTCTTTGATCCGGCCGGGATGTCGCCGGACATCCGCTGTGTTCAGACCCCGTGCGGTCACGACTGGGGCGGCTCCGGGCTGCTGTGCACGACGCGCGACCTGGCGACCTTCGCGGCGGTCTGCATGCATGGCGGGCGTTGGCGCGGGCAGCAGCTCGTGTCGGAGGACTACCTGCGCGAGGCCACGGCGCCGCAGGTCGACAGCACCATCACCCTGACCGACCCCGAGCACCAGTACGGCTACGGCTACCAGTTCTGGCGGAGCCGCTTCGGTTTCTCGTGCCGGGGCATGGGCAGCCAGTTGGCGGTGTGTGTGCCCGAGCACGACCTGATCCTGGTGACGACGGCCGACACGCAGTCGATCACGGGTGGTGACAGCATCATCTACGACGCCCTGGAGCGTTTCATCCTCGGCTCGCTGAGCCGCGGGCCGCTGCCCGAGGACCCGGCGGCGCAGTCGGCGCTGCAGGCGCGGATCAGCGGGCTCGTCCTGCGGGCGGTGTCCGGTGAGCGGCAGTCGCCGCAGGCCGCGGCCATCGACGGGCGGACCTACGTCATGGACGAGAATGGCATGGGGCTGAAGACGGTGCGCTTCCACGTCGGCGCGGACTCGATCGCGATGGCCTACGAGAATGCGACCGGCCCGCACGAGATACGCTTCGGCCTGGGCCGGCAGGTGCGCCAGAGCTTCCCCGAGACACACTACTACGGTCGGACCATGATGCGGCCGTCCGGGCGCGGCTACGACTGCCATGCCTCGGCGGCCTGGCGGCGCGACGACTCGCTCCTGATGGTCGTCTACGCCACCGACGAGTACTTCGGGACGCTGCGGATGAATGCGGTGTTCGCCGGCGACACGGTGACCCTGCAGTCGGATGCCTTCGCCGAGATGTTCTTCAACGAGTACCGCGGCTTCGCCTCCGGGCGGATGCGCGGCTGAGGGCTGGCTGAAAGTCCGGTTCTGGCACCCCTTCAGGGTGCGTGGTTCGTGGGTTCGTGTTTCCGGGGGTCGTGCTCTCGCGCGACCCCCGGCTACGATCTGGCACCCCTTCAGGGTGGCCAGGCCGGCGCTGACGCGATCTTCGATCAGCCCTGGATGCGCGGCTGAGGGCTGGCGCGGCCGGCGTTGGCGGGGGATAGTTCCCGCGGGCCGCGCGGCGCGGCCGTGCCCGGTGGCGTGTGCCCCCCTGTTCATGAAAAGGAAAGAGCGATCCATGCGTTACGAGCTCATGCGTCCGCACCAGCTTCGGCAGGCGATTGACGAGCGTTGGCCGGTGGTCCTGCCGCTGGGGGTGCTGGAGTACCACAGCGAGCACCTGCCGGTGGGCATGGATACCCTCGTGGTCGAGCGCTGCCTCGAGCGTCTCGAGCCCGAGATGGACCTGGTCATCCTGCCGGCCTTCTACTACGGCGCCGGCAGCTACGCCGTCGAGCCGGCGGCGCGGAATGGCACGGTCCATGTCGGTTCCGAGGCCCTTCTGCCGATCGCCAAGGCGATGTTCACGTCACTGATCCGCATCGGCTTCCGGAATATCCACTTCATCATCCACCACCAGAGCGAGAACTTCGCGGCCGGCATGCCGACGGACCTGGCCTTCAAGCTGGCGGCGCGGCAGGTCATCTTCGAGTACCTCGAAGGCCCGGCCGGCAAGGAGGGCTGGTGGGGCGACAACGCCATGGAGCACTACTACGAGCAGCACGACGCCGGCACGGATCCCTTCAGTTGGATCAAGGGCCACCCGCTGCTCGATGCCGATATCATCGCGCGCTATCCGTTCGACCACGCCGGCAAGGGCGAGACCAGCTTCATGATGGCGCTGTGCCCGGAGCAGGTCGACATGGGCCGCTTCGATGCCAGCAAGTGGTACGTGCGCTCGGCCGCCGAGGCCTCGCGGGAGCTGGGCGAGGAGGGCGTGCGGATGGTCCTGGAGCGCCTGCGCCGGATCCTCAAGGCGGGCTGACGGGTCTTCCTCCACGGGCCGTGGTCCGGCGTGGTGCAAGGCCCATCACACGCTGAGCCTTCCCCGTCAGAGCACCGGCTTCAGCCGGAAGTGTGCCGCGTGCCTTCAGGCCGCGGCGGCATCCGGGGTCGCGCCGGGCTGAAGCCACGGCGCACACGTCCGCGTGAACGCGGCACTCTGACCCGGAGGCGGCAGCCGCACCGCACCACGGTCTTCCGCCGCGGCACCGGGGGTTGCGCCGGGCACGCCGCGCGCATGAGACATCGCCTCGTTGTGCTGTCGATGCCGTTGCGGCTCGTGGACGCGGTCGCGTCTGTGGACACTCGCGCTCCACACTGGTCGCAAGCGATGTCTTGCCTTGCCATATCCGGCCTTCCGCGGGCGCCGGGCGGGTTGCCGGCGCCCGCGGGCGCGATTACCTTCCTCGGCATGGCGACGCGTCACGGGGAATGACGCGCCGCGGGGCGAGTGTTGCCGGGAGGGAGGTCACGATGCCAGCCGACCCCACGAGCGAGTTCCGGAAGATGGCCCGTGCGGCCTTCACGAGTGCGGTCAAGTCCGACCTGACGCGCATCTGTACGGTGTACATCGCGGCGCACGCCGAGGCCGGCGACGACCCCGCGCGCCTGGCGGCCGCGGAGGCGGCCTTCCGGCGCGGCCTGGAGAGCACGCGCGCCATCCTGGAGCGCGGCGAGAAGGCGCTGGAGTGAGGTGAGCGGCGCGGGAGGCGGGAGAGAGGGAGAGGGAGAACGGGAGAGCGGGAACGCTCAACTCCGAACGCTCAACTCCGAACTCCGAACGCCGAACGGCCAACGCCGACGTGAGTGGGGGTCGAGAGGGAACGAGAGGTTTCGAGAGGTTTCGAGAGGAGCCGACAGGAATGGAGCGCCCAACGCCGACGTGATCGGGGGAAACGGGGGAAGCGTCGGTTGCTCGCCCGGGCGCCTGTCCTGGGAGCGCCGAGCGTCGGCTCGGCATGCCACGGGCGCCGGTGGCGCCCGGGCGGTCCACAGGCGGCGCCGCGGGCCACCGTGACCCGCCGCCGGTGATCCCACCTGCACGAACCATCGCGGTGTGTCGCGCGTGGTCTTGTCGCAGACTTTCAGCCTGCGATGCGTAACATCCTATTTCCCAGGGCGTTGCCCTGGGCTGACGGATGATGCCCTTTCAGGGCGTCAGGGCGGAGGCTCGCCGAGACACGCTGATGCTGTCGTGCGC
>JAAYZO010000503.1 GCA_012514865.1 Lentisphaerota bacterium
CCTGGCGGTCGGGCTGATGTGGGCCGGTATTGCCATCAGTGTTGCCGAGATCTGGGCCGGCAGCCAGCTTGGCGAGGCCGGTCTGGTGTGGGGCGTGGTGATCATCCTGGCCGGCCATCTTCTTGGCGGGCTGGTCCTGAGTGCTGCGGGGTGCATCGGCACGCGTTACGGCGTCATGTCGATGCAGAGCACGCGGCTGGTGCTGGGCAACCGCGGTTCGGCGTTGCCGAGTCTGCTGAACGTGGTCCAGCTCGTGGGCTGGGCGACCTACATGCTGGCGCTCAGCGGCGACATTGGCGCCGCGGTCGGCGCGGGTGTCGGCGGCGTGGTTGCCTCGAGGGTCTTCTGGATTGTGCTCATCGGCGCCGGCACTCTGGCGTGGAGCTTCCTGGTGGGCTCGCGCCACCTGAAGTGGGTCCACTACGGCGTCGTCTTTGGTCTGCTCGGTCTGTCGGTGCTGCTGACCTGGATTGCTCTGGACGGCCGGCACTACCCGCTGGCGGGTCCGGCGCTGCGGCCTTTGTCGGCCGGCCGCGGCATGCTCCTCCTGGACCTCGTCATCGCGATGCCGATCTCGTGGGTACCGCTGATTGCCGACTACTCGCGTCTGGCGCGCCGCGAGCGCGGCGCCTTCTGGGGGTCGTTCATCGGCTATGGCCTGGCCTCGAGCTGGATGTACCTCATCGGCCTGGTGGTCTGCCTGGCCTCGGGCTCGAGCGACCCGGCCACGACCCTGCTCGAGCTGATGGGGCGTCTCGGGCTGGCCCTGCCGGCCATGGTCCTGGTCTTCGCCTCGACCATCACCAGCGACTTTCCCGACATCTACTCCTCGGCCTGCTCGCTGCTGAACATCGACCGCCGGATCAAGCCGGCCTACACGATGTGGGCGACCGGGCTGCTCACCATTGTCCTGGCGCTGTTTCTGGACCGCGGCACCTACGAGGGCTTCCTGGTGCTGATCGGGACGGTCTTTGTGCCGCTGTTCGCCCTGGTCCTCGCCGAGTACTTCGTCGTGCGCCGTCAGCGCCTCGACGGCATCGACTTCGAGACCGGCGCCGGGCTGGTCTTCTCGAGGGGCTTCCGTCCCGGCGGGCTGGTGGTGTGGGCCATCGGCAGCGCCGTCTTCCTGCTGGCACGCCAGGCCGAGTTCGTCCTGGGCGGCTCCATCAGCAGCTTCCTCGTGACGGCGGCACTGCATCTGGCCGTGGCCGCCTGGCAGCGCCGTTCCGCGGCCGCCAAGGCCGTCTGAAAGGGCCGTTCAGTCGAGCCCGGCCCAGCCGCCGTAGAGGTCCTCCCAGAAGGTCGCGATGGCGGCTGTCTGCGCGGCCGGAATCTCGACCGGGAAGGGCAGCGTCGGCGCTGCGGACCACTCCTGCATGACCGAGACCATGGCCTGTCCATGCGCCGCCAGGACGGCGCTGGAGAGGTGCGCCATGTCGTCACTGGGGAGGTGGTGGAGGAAGCGTCCGGCGGCGCAGTTGCGGCGGCTCAGCCAGATGCCGGGGATGCCCAGGACGGCGAAGGGGAACTGGTCGGTATAGGGCACCACCTCGCGGGTGACGGCCGGGTAGACATCGGCCTGGCGGAAGGCGTCCACGAGGGCCTCGACCATGGCCTCGGGGCCGTTGGCATTCAGCTCGGTCCAGCCGAGCAGGGAGCCATGGCTGTCGAGGTTGAGCACGACGCGGACGGCGCCGGCGATCTCCTGGCGATGGCGGCGCACGTAGGCAGCGCTGCCGACGGAGAGCTGCTCCTCGGCGCCGAAGCTTATGAGGCGCACGGTCTGGCGGCGGGGCAGGGGTGCCAGGACGCGTGCCATCTCCAGGAGGGTGACGACGCCGGAGGCGTTGTCATCGGCGCCGACGCTGCCGGCCTGGGTGTCGTGGTGGGCGCTGGCGACCAGGACCCCGGCGGCGGGGTCGGTGCCGGGCAGGTCGGCGAGGACTGCCTGCGAGGCCGCGGGGCGGGCCATCGCCCGCACCCGTATGCGCGCCGCGGTGGCCTCCTGGCGGCGCCAGGACCAGGCGTCCTGGTAGGCGACGTTGAGGGTGGGCAGGGCGCCGAGGTCGCGGGTGTAGGAGGGGAACATGCCGTCGGCGAGGGGTGTTGAGCCCGGGTAGCGGATGTCGACGAAGAGCAGGAAGGCGGGCTCGGCGGCCATGAGCCGTCGGTAGGCCTCGCGGGATTCGATATGGCAGCCGAGGTGGACGACGGCCTTGCCGCGCAGGAACGACAGGTCGGCGCGGGCGTAGTCGGTCGGGGCTGCGAAGAAGACCAGGGGTGCCTCGACGGTAGCGCCGTTGGTGCCGGGGGTGCTGCTGAACAGCGAGCAGGGGAAGGCCCTCCAGGCGCCCTGGACGAAGACCTCGAGGTGCTCTTCGGTGACGCAGCGTTCGAAGACGGGGAAGGTCTCCAGGGTCACGGCGGCGCCGGTCTGGCGGAAGGCCCGGGCGATATAGTCGGCGGCCTGTGCCTCGGCGGACGATCCGGCGAGGCGGACGCCGATATCGCCGGTGAGGACGCGGAGGTGTTCCTCGAGGCGGGCTGTCGAGAGTGTGGCGGGTGTTGTCATGGGTGGCCTCCGGTGCGGCAGGCCTGTCATGGGCCTGCGCGTGCGGTCCACACCATAGCCCGCGCCGGCGGCCCCGGCCAGGGCGGGGGGCAGTGCGCTCAGGACTGTCTGGAGTCCGGTTCTGGCACCCCCTCAGGGTGACCGGATGGGCGCTGACGCGACCGTCGACCAGCCCCGCGGCGCGCTCGGGCGGGGGAGTGTCACGGGCGTCGGGTGCGGTCTGGTCTGGCGCCGCGTGGCGGGGTCAGCCGGGTCGTGCCAGGAGGGCGGTTTCGGCGGTCTTGAGGGTGTCGAACATCTCGCGGCCGCTGGCCGCGGCGCGAAGATCGTTCAGGAGGCCGCCGTGGCAGAGGAGACAGAGACGCGCCAGGACGTGGAGGTGGATCCGGTCGTCCTGGCAGCAGACCAGGAAGAAGATGTCGGTCTTGCTGCCGTCGGGAGCGCCGAAGGGTATGGCCGAGGGCGTCCGGCCGATGCAGAGGAACGAGTCTTCGAACATGTACGGGTCGTGGTGTCGCGGGTGGAGGACGGCGGCGCCGCCCTCGATGCCGGTCGAGCAGAGCTCCTCGCGCTGGCGGAGGCCCTCGAGGAGGTCATCGGGGTCGTAGAGGTAGCCGGTGCGCTCGGCCACGGCGGTCATGGCCCGGAGCACGGCGGCCTTGGAACGCCCCTGGATGGCGGGTTCCATGAACTCGGGATCGGTGAGGTCGCTGACGATGGCCGTGTCGGGGGAGGTGTCACGCGGGCGCGGTTTGCCACGGCGGTGGTAGTCAGCGAGGGGCTTGCCCTGCAGGCCGAGGATGCGCTGGGAGGCCCAGAGCTTGAGGCGGCCGCGGCGGAAGCTCAGGCGGTCGCCCTGCAGTTCGCAGGGGATGTCGCCACGCACGGCGAAGGCGCGCAGGTCGGAGGCGTCGATGTGCAGGAACTCGGCGGCTTCCTCGAGGCTCATCAAGGTATGCGGCATGCTCGGACTCTCCGCGGCCGATACGCCCAAGGCGCAGGAGCCAAGGCAGTACCATAGCGCCATTCCGGCGGAATGCCGCCTGGCGAGCGTTGTGTGAGAGCCGGGGATAGGGACACGGGGGACACGGGGGAGGGGAACGGCGAACGCTCAACGCTCAACGCTCAACGCTCAACGCCCAACGCTCAACGC
>JAAYZO010000504.1 GCA_012514865.1 Lentisphaerota bacterium
CGCGCGTCGCGGTGCGCCGCTTGCTCAAGGTTAGCCCTGAGCAAGAGGCCGCACGTGCCTCGCGTCGAAGCCCGAAGGGTGGCCTGTTCACGGGCCGCCGTGCGGCGCGTGAATAGGTCAGGCTAAGCCCCGAGGGGTCCGGGGAGTCAACGACGCCCCGGCGGGGCCCGGGGCAGAGCCCCGATCGGCTTTCCGAGCAGGACTCAACCAGACCCTGAACCCAATCTCACAGCGAGGAGTCGACTCCATGACGCGTAACCACATCGCCACCCTTGCCGCCGCCCTTCTGCAGGCGGCCATCCCGGCGGCACTGCGGAGCGCCGAGCCGGCCATGGCGACGACTCAGGCCGGGCCCGCCGGCCCCGCGCCGTTCTTCCGCCACGCGAGTTTTGCGGACTTCGCGGCGGGGCAGGTCTCCTCGCCGGGGACCGGCCTGTACATCGCCCGGAAGGGCGACAAGGGCGAGATCCGCTGGGTCAACCGCTATGACTACAACAGCGACGGCTTTCCTGAGGTGGTCGCGGTCAATGACCACAATCACTATGACACGACCCCGGCCGTCCTCTACCGCCGGAGCAAGGACGGTGCGCCGGTGTCGCTGCGGCCGCCGGTGGCCGAGGACCGGCCCGGCTTTGAGGTCCTGGAGCACTACGTCCGTGCCCGGCAGCAGGCGACCCTGCTGCCGGTGCTGGGAGGCCTCTCGACGGCCGTGGGCGACGTCAACGGCGACGGCATCGAAGACATTGCCCTCTCGGGGTTCGTCCACGGCTGGAACGCCGAGCCCTACCCGCTGGTGCTCTACGTCGGCGGCAGGAAGGGCGTCGACCCGGGCAAGCCCATCCTCTGGCCGGCCGGTTTCTACACCGGCATCGCGGCCGCGGACCTCGACGGCGACGGCTGTGCCGACCTGATCGTGACCCGTCGCGACGGCGAGTACGTCACCCGGGCCAATGTGCTTCTGCCCCGCGCCGAGCGTCTGGCCGCGGCGTCGGCGGGAGCCCGGTCGTCGCTCGTCGTCTTCGGCAGCCGCAAGCTCGGCAAGCGGCCCCGGACCATGGAACTGGAGGCCCTCTACGCCCTGGATGCAGCGGCGGCCGATCTCGACGGCGACTCGCACCCGGACGTGGTCTTCTACGAGGCCGGCAAGGACGCCGGCGTGCGCATCCACCTGGCCGGCAAAGACCGCGGTTTTGCCGGCAGCAGCACGCTGGTCGAGGTGGGCAGCAACGCGCCATGGGGGTTCGCCCAGCGCAAGCTGCACCTGGCGGACCTCGACGGCGACGGCGCGAAGGACATCGTTGTGCCCACCGTGAGCGAACTGGTCGTTCTCTGGAATGACGGCAGGGGCGGCTTTGCCGCGGAGCGCAAGACCGCCCTGCCCCTATCCGGCGCCTATGCGACGGCGACAGGCGACTTCAACGGGGACGGCAAGCGCGACCTTGCGGTGGCGGTCTACCAGGCCGGCAGCGGCCGGCCGGACGGCAGTTGGGTCCTGATGAACAACGGCAAGGACCTCACGGAGTGGGCGACGGTCCCCGTACCCAGCCGACGTGCCTACGGCGTCACCGCGGCCGATATCAATGGCGACGGCACCGACGATGTGGTCTTCGCCCGGTACGTCGACACGGTGACCGGGTCCTACGACGGCAACTCGGCGGTCTACTGGGGCGGGCCGCACGGCATCCACCCTGGGAACGCCGCCGCGCTGGCGACCTTCGGAGCGACGGATGTCGCCACCGTGCCGTCGACCGCTCGGCCCGGCAAACGCGACGTCCTCTTCGTCAACCGCCACAGCGGCCTGCATGGGTATGGTACCGGCCCGACCTCCGGCGGCATGCCCTCGGGCGTCTACTGGGGCAACCCGACCCGGTCGTATTCCGAGGTGGACCTGCTGAAGCTGCCGCCGCTGGCGAACGAACTGACCATTGCCGCAGCCGACCTGGCGGCCGAGGACGGCGCCACCGACATCGTCGCCTTCGAGCTGGGCCACCGCAAACTCTCGATCTTCCGTATCGCCGGAGGAGCTTACGATAGGGTCAAGTCCTTCGACCTCCCAGGCCGGGCCGCGATGGTGCGGGTGGCGGACCTGGACCGCGACGGCACCCTCGACCTGCTGGCCACCGCGGACAACAGGCTCCATATGATCCGCCATCCGCTGGCCGCGGCAGCGGCGCTCGAGGAGATCAGACTCCCGTCCCCGATCACCGGCGGCTTCGACCTGGGCGATGTCGACGGAGACGGTCTGGCGGACCTCGTCTACCGCGGCGACAACAGGCTGGTGGTCGTGCCTGGGCAACCCGGGGGCGGCTTCGACGGGGCGAGGAGCTACAGCAGTCCCGAGCTGAAGAAGTTCATCCTCTATCTACACCTCGCCGATTTCGACGGCGACGGCGCACTGGACCTGCTGGCCTTTGTGTTCAGCGACCTCGATGAACGCGGACAGCACTACAACGAGCGGGCCGGCTCGCTGCTGTTCCGAGGCCGCGACGGGAAGATCGACTTCGCCAACCCGATTCCAGTACCCACGCTGGGCGGGGCCCACGGCGGCGCCGTGGCCGACGTCAACCGCGACGGCCGGCCGGATATCATCTCGGCCAACTACCACGGCGGCGACACCCGGCTGCTCGATGCCCAGGTGCTGTGGAATGATGGCTCGCGGCAGTTCACCCGAGCCAACTCGCTAACCCTGCCGGCCTTTTCGGCGGCGGCCGCCCAGGCCATGGACTACGACCGCGACGGGTTCATGGACCTGCTGATCTTCAACCACTCCGAGCCCACGGAAGTCTTCCCGGGGCTGCCGCGCGGCGGGCGCCACTCGGTCGGGGCGCGCCTCTACTGGGGCGGCAAGGACGGCTTCGCCAAGGGCCGCTTCACCTGGATCCCCACCTATGGCCCGCACAGCAAGCAGATACCCGACCCGGGGAATACCGCCAACCGCTCCCCGCGCGAGTCCTACGCCTCGCCGGCGATTCCCGTGCCCGCCGGGCTCACGTCGGGGTTCGTGGAAGTCAGGGCGCGGCTGGGCAACTCGGGTTCCGCCGAGGTCGAGGCGCTGAGTCCGGGCCCTGGCGCGGCCTGGCAGACGCTGCCCCTGGCGGCGTGCACCGGCGACTCGCTGCGTTTCGGGCCGGTCACACTGGCACCCGGCGGCGCGTTCCAGTATCGGCTGATCCTGGACTCGGCGCTCCTCGGGACCTTCCCCGTGATCGAGGAGGTGACGGGGATTGGCGTTTCCGCAGCGGCACGATGAAGCCTGCAGTGATCGGTCGGCCCCGATCGCGTGCGGCAGCGACCGGAAGCAGACGGAACCCGTCCACGACTGCCTGGATGCCCGGCATCGGCAGCTCTTGGAAAACCACCGCCTGCGGGCGAAGGTATCACCGGTTCCGGGAGCCGACAGAGGCCAGAGGTGGAGTCCTGCGAGAGCCTTGGGAGAGACGATGATGCATGTGCCGAGCGGATGCCCCCGGTCGCTGTTCGTGGCGGCCATGGCCATGTCGGTCCTGGCCACGGACCTGGCTGCGGCCGATGCCGCAACGCGTGAGCCGGGCTGGTTCATCGTGCCGGACACGACGGCGTTTCTGGGCCTGCTGGACCGTGCCCGTCCAGAGTTCGCGCCCGTAGGCGAAGCACTCGACCGCGGCGACCTGGACGCCGCGGTCGCGGCCTATGCGGCCTGGTTCCGCGCCCGCGCGTTCGACGCGGCGGCCGTCACGGACTGGCGTGGCCGCAGCCGCGACGCGACGTACAACACGTCGCGTGCGGACGGGCTGCTCGCCGGTGGCTTCTGGGATGGCTACAGCGTCTGGACCGTGCCCGAGACCGGCTTCGACTGGTTCGGCTCGCCGCTGTCCTGCTGCACCCGTTTCCCGGTCCTGGGCACGCTGCGTCAGGCGGCCCACCACACGCGAGATTCGAAATACGCGCGCTTCATGGTCGAGCATATCCTCGATTACATGCGCGCCTACCCCATCGCCGAGTTCGTCGGCACATCGACGCGCAGCGGCTGGACGAACCACACCACCGTGGCCAAGCCCTGGTACTGGTGCATGATTCCCGAGCGCCTGTCCGAACTGGCCGAGACCCTGGCCCTGATCCGCGCCTTTCCGGAGGTGACCGACCGCGAGCTGGTCGATGTACTCCGACGGATGTACGAGGAGACTGGCTACCTGACCACGGAGATCAAGGCCTGGGTCGACCGCCGTCACAACGGCGGCGGCGCCATGATCGAGGCGATGGCCAAGTCCTGCGCGGTCCTCGCCGATTTCCAAGCAACCGACGCGTGGTCGGATTTCACCGCCGGACTGGTGGCCCAATACCTCGATGAGGCCTTCTACCCCGACGGCATGTGCGTCGAGCTGACCACCGCCTACTCGGCCGGCGTGTCCGTCACCCAGCAGCGCCTGGCCTATCTGTTCCGGGAACGACCGGCCATCCTGGCGCGGCGCGACAAGCTCGCGGCCATGGTGACGGTGTTGGCCGCGCTCAGTGACCCCACGGGCCTGCTCCCCTCCTTCGGCGACCTGCGCGCTGGTCAGCTCTCAGGGTATGTGCATCGCCCCCTCACCGAGTGGCTCGAGATGCCGTGGATCGATGCACTCCTGAGCCGGCGGGACGAGCCACGTCCGCCGTTCACGGCCTGGCCGGTTCCCGGCCAGGAGCCGTGGTGCGGCTATTACACCATGCGCAGCGACTGGTCCCGGCAGGCGCGCTACCTGGCGATCGACGGCGGACCCTGGGGCACCACCCACCAGCACGGCGACCGGCTCAGCGTCGCGCTCACCGCCTTCGGCCAGCGGTTCATCATCGACCCGCCCGGGACGCGCTACGCCAGCAACGAGCCCGACGCGTTCATCGGCCTGCAGCCCTCCGGCTTCCTGCACAATACGATCACCATCGACGGGGTGGACGTGTTCCGCAGCGACGGCACGGTCGCGGAGACCAAGGTGCCCCTGACCAACACCTGGGAGCACGGCGCCCGGTACAGCTTTTTCGCCAGCGACTACTCGTTCCGCCCGGTCAAGCCGGTCACCTGGGAACGCCGGATCGTGTTCGTGGACGGCGCCTACTGGCTGCTGCAGGACGTGCTCACCGGCGACCTGGCCGAGGCGGCGGTCGAACAGAACTTCCAGTTCGAGGCGGACATCACGATCGCCTTCGACAAGGGCGTCACCATCGCGACCGCGCCTGGCGGCGCGCGGCTGCTGATCATCCCCCTGGACAGCGCGCTCGCGCCGATCCTGACCCGCGGCGACACCGAACCGCACACCACCTACTGGCCCGGCGGCAAACCGACCACGGTCCTGCGGCACGAGGATGGACACGATCAGAAACACGGCCGAGGCTGGTCGGTCGGGCGCCGGGGCGACCAGCTGATTCCAGCGCCGGCCGTCACCTACACGGGTCGCTGCACGCTGCCCGGCATCCTGACGATGGCGCTGGTGCCGCTCGCGCCCGGACAGGATCTGACTGCCGCGCCACGAATCGTCTCGCAGCAGGATGGCGAGCAGACCCTCTGGACACTGCCGACTGGGGACGGTGCGCTGGAGTTCGCCGCGTCCCCTGGCCGGGCCGTTGTTTCCGAGCGGCTGGCGAGGCCGGGACGATAGCCCGGTCGCGGCGGCCCGCAGGCCAGTTCACCCTCCGGGTGGACGCCCCGCCGGGAGCGCCCACCGCAGTGTTCCACTGGCAGGCCATCACCACGGGCAGCCAGACGATGGGCGGCACTCCGTGACAAAGATCTGAGCCATGGATGTGGGCCGTGAAAGCCCCCGTGACATCAACGGAACGCCCGCTGGCAGCCATCCGGCGCCAGCCGGTGGATTGTGTGACGACGCCCGAAAGGAAACGGTCGCGATGATGACGTCTACCGAACGGTTCTTCGCCGCCCTGGAGTTCCGCACCCCGGACCGCATTCCGCGCTGCGACTACTTCATCGGCGACTTCCCTGACGCCTGGCGGCGTTACAAGGGCTTCGCCGACGACGCCGACCCCATGGACTACTACGGCATCGACATCACGGAGGTGGTGGGCGACGAGTCGTTCATGCCCAGCCGTGTCCGGAGACTCACCGCCGAGGCCGACAGCGAGACCTGGGTCGATGGCTGGGGCGTGATCAAGAAGGTGTACAAGACCGACACCAGCTTCATTCACCAGGTCGGGGCCGTGGTGGAGACGCCGGCGGACCTGGACCGGCTCGAGTTCGACCCGGTCACCGACCCGGCGCGATTCGCCTCGCTGCCGCAGGAGATGGCGCGGCAGGCGCGGGCCGGCCGTTTCGTCATGGCCAAGTCCGGCGGCATTTACATCCGCAGTCACTTCCTGCGCGGCGAGCCGGCCCTGCTCATGGACATGGCCCTGGACGAGGCGTTCTGCGACGCGCTCTTCGACAAAGTCGCCGACCACCTGACCCGCATGTCGATCGAAACCCTGCGGCGCACCGGCACGATGGACAACGGCCTGATCGTCTGCGACGACATGGCAAGCAACGCCGGGCCGATGTTCTCGCCGGCCATGTTCGAGCGCTACTTCGCGCCGCGCTACCAGCGCCTCATCGAGACGGTCAAGGCCGCCGGCTGCAGACACGTCTACTTCCACAGCGACGGCAACATCCTGCCGGTGCTGGACCTGCTGGTGGCGGCGGGTTTCGAGGGCTTCAACCCGCTGGAACCGCGCTGCGGCATGGACGTGGTCACGTTGCGCGGGAAGTACGGTCGGAAGGTCCTGCTGATCGGCGGTGTCTGCAATACGCAGATCCTGCCGCACGGGAGCAGGCGCGAGATCGAGGCGCATGTGCGGCCCATGCTGGAGATGGGACGCGACGGCGGCCTGGTCCTGGGCGCGGCCTCGATCTCCGGCGACGTGCCGCCCGAGTCCTACGAGTACTACCACAGCCTCTGCCTGAAGCACGGCGTCTACCGGTAGCGCGGAAGGCCGGCAGTCGGAGTCCCTAGCCTGACCTATTCACGCGCCGCACGGCGGCTCTTGAACAGGTCACCCTTCGGGCTTCGACGCGAGGCACTTGCGGCCTCTTGCTCAGGGCCAGCCTTGAGCAAGCGGCGCGACGCGACGCTCGTCGAAACTTGCGCCGCGGCGTCGCGCGGCGCAAGTGGATTGTTAGCGAAGCACCCGCGCTTCGCGAATAATCCAGGCTGGGAACCAAGGAGACTCACCATGCTGATTGACGTCCACGGCCACGGCTCATGTTCGGCACAGACTCCTGCCTGCGCAGCGACGTGGACAAGGTCTGGATCACCGTGGCCACTGTTCGCGACCTGCGCGAGAACCGCAAGCTCAGCGAGGAAGCCCTCGAGAAGATTGAGTGGCGCAATGCCGGGCGGTTGCTGGGGCTGGATGTGACCAAGGGAGGCAGACTCTGCTGACCCCGATGACTTCAAAGGAGCGCGTGCTGGCGGCGATGCACCGGCAGCCGGTAGACCATGTGCCCTGCGCGCCGCTGATGAGCTTCCAGCCCGAGGACCAGCGCTGGGGCAGGCGCTGGCAGTTCCCGTTCGGCCCGAGCGACACGATCCACATGCCCTACGAGAAGCCGGATGAGGTGCGCCAGGCGGTCCGAATGGTCTTCGAGGTCTTCGGCAGGACCGGCCTGATCCTCACGCCCGTGTCCTCGGCCAAGGCCGTCTTCCCCTGGGAGAACGTGCTGGCCATGGTAGACGAGTGGAAACGATGGAGGTGATCTCGTGAAGATCATTGATGTGCATGCTCACCTGGGCAAGGTCATCCATGGCTATCCGCCGCTGACCGCGGAAAAGCTCCTGCGCTTCATGGATGCGCACGACATCGAGTGGTCGGTCGTGCTGCCGCTGGTGCATCCGGAGGAGGAGGACTACTACTACACCACCGAGCAGGCCCTGGCGGACTGTGCCCGGCACCCGGACCGGCTCATCCCGTTCGCCAACATCGACCCGCGCCGCAGCTCCAACGACGGCAGGTACGACTTCTACCCGGTGCTCAAGGAGTACGCCGACCAGGGCTGCCGGGGCTGCGGCGAGTTCCTCTGTTCGGCACGGACCGTTTCGTGCGCGAGGAAGACCCGGAGATGATCGGCGTCCTGCGCGACATGGCCCTTCCGGCCGGCGTCGAGCAGGCCATCTTCCGGGGCAATGCCGAGCGGATGCTGGGTCTGAAGAGCAGCAACGGAGGTCAGCCGTGAAACAGGTCGTCACCGTGGCGGCGAGCACGCCCGAGTGGACACGCAAGAGTGAGGGGGATGTCATCGAGTTGACGGACGGGCGTCTGCTGCTCGTCTCGATGGAGTTCGGCGGCGACGGCAGCGACTTTGCGAGCACCCGACTCGTGGCGCAGGAGTCCGCCGACGGCGGCCGGACCTGGGGCGGACACCGGGTCATCACCACGACCGCACCGGGCGATGTCAATGTCTATTCGCCCAATCTCATCCGCGCCGCCGACGGCGGCATCCTGCTGCTGTTCCATCGCAACCACGGCAAGGATGACGGCCACGGGGCGTTGTGCACGCTGTATGCCTGGAAGTCCGACGACGAGGGCGAGTCCTTCACGCCGCATGCGGAGTTCGCCGCGCGGAAGGACCTGTCGCTCTGCAACGCGGTGGTGAAACGGCTCGCCTCGGGCCGCCTGCTGCTGCCGGTCTGCTCGGCGGTTCCCGGCGAGCACGGGCCGTGGGGCAAGTACGCGGTGACCGTGCTCTGCAGCGACGACGACGGCCTGACCTGGCGCGAAGCCGCGAACCGACTGACACTGCCCCTGCGCGGCGCCATGGAGCCGCACGTCGAGCCGACCCGCGAAGGGCGGGTGCTGATGGTCATGCGCAACCAGCTCGGGTCGCTGTTCCTGTCGGAGTCGCGTGATGACGGCCTGACCTGGTCCCTGCCCCAGACCACCGGTCTGCGCACGCCGGAGTCGTGTCCGGAGCTGACGCGCATCCCCGGCACAGGTGACCTGCTGATGATCTGGAACAACGCCCCCTACGACCCGGGCTTCCGCTCGCACTACGGCAAGCGCAGCCCGTTGACCGCGGCCATCTCCCGAAACGAGGGCCGCACCTGGGAGCACGTGCGTGACATCGAGGACGACCCCGCCCGCGCCTACTCGAACCCCGGCTGCCGCTTCACCAGTAAGGGGCAGGCCATCGTCAACTACTGGACCTGCCAGTACCGGCCCGACTGGGCCATGCAGGACATCATTGACCTGCGGGTGGCGGTCATCGATGCCGAGTGGTTCTACGAGCGGGTGTAGGCGTAGACCCATGAGGATCTCGGATTCAGCGGCCGGGATGGGCCGATAGCCCGCCCATACAGCCCTGCCGGAGTGGGCAGGGCTGTTCGAAAATCCGGTTCTGGCACCCCTTCAGGGTGCATGGTTCGTGGGTTCGCTTCTCCGGGGGTCGTACTCCGCCCGACCCCCGGCTACGATCTGGCACCCCTTCAGGGTGGCCAGGTGGGCGCTGGCGCGATCGTCGATCAGCCCTGCGGGAGTCGGTCGTCTCCGTTGCATTCGGCCTTGAGCGGGCCATATTGTCCCGCTGATAAGCGCTCCCGTAGCTCAGTTGGATAGAGCGACTGCCTCCTAAGCAGTAGGTCGTGCGTTCAAATCGCGCCGGGGGCGCCATTTCATTCACTGCCCTCGCCGTCCGGCGCTGTCCTGGTCTTCTCACCGGCCCTGCATCGCACAGCGCAGGCGTCGGGGCTCGGCCGGGGCCAGCGCGGCGCGCGGTGCGGTTCGACAGGCGGTGGCCGACCGGTGGAGTCTGGCACCCCGTCACGGCCAGACCGGTTTCGACAACAACGCCGACACCCTCATTGAGGTGCTTTCCATGACCATCCGTCGTCTGGCGGCAACGCTAATCTGTTGCACCCTGGCCGCCTCTGGCGCGCTCGAGCTGTACTGCGACTTCGAGAAGCCCGAAGCGCGTCGGACCACCGATATCGGCGGTCTGGTCGGCAGCTTCAAGGTCGACCCCGGACCGCGCCTCATCGACGACACGCCGACGGCGCTGGCCGGGCGGAGTCGCCGGGCTCTCGATCTCGGCAACGGCTTCCTCTTCTTCCGCGACGCCCCCGACCTGGGCGAGGCCTGGACGATCCA
>JAAYZO010000505.1 GCA_012514865.1 Lentisphaerota bacterium
CGTGCGGTGCGTGAACAGGTCAGGCCAGCCTGATCCTTTTGCGGAGGGGGCTGACGGCCCGCTTCGCTCCATGGATCAGGCTTTGCCGCCAGGGGCGACGATGGCCTTGCGGCTACTGTGGCGTTCCGCCGGGCCTGATCGAGCCGGGGGTTGCGAGGGCATGAAGACGGCTGCCTATCGCATCCCGAAGGGCCTGCAGGTCGTCCACGGCGCTGAAGTCGGTGCGGCGGCCCTGGGGTTCGTGGTAGAATCCCTTTGCCCGCTGCAGGAGGCGGTCGAGTTCTGCGGCCCGATCGTGGTCACCTGCAACCCGCAGTCTCTCGGCGTGTTCGGCCAGCATCATGGCGTAGTCGTAGTCTTCGATGCCGTCCCGGCTCAGCTCGAGGGATATCGACGGCGTCAGCCGCGGCGCTTCGGACTGGGGCACTCCCCCCGGGTAGATCACCACGCTGTTCTTGCTCCACTTCTCGGGCTTCTCCCAGGTCGCCTGGAGGATCTCCGCGTCCGTCACCGCGCCGCTGCCGTCGGCTCGATAGCATCCGATGCCCCAGGAGTAGGCTCCGAGAAGGCCCTTCTGGAGGCTCTCGAAGCCATAGCGCAGGCGCTGGTCGATCCCGGGCATATCCGGCATGAAGGCGGCATTGCCCCACCACCAGAAGCGGGTTCCGCGTGCCTGCGCGTCCTTCACCACCTCCGGGTGGCTGTAGTCTTGGAGGAAGATGTCGACCACCTCGGCGAGGGCTTCGTCGAAGTCCCCGGCGACGAGGGTGGCGGTTCCCGGGGCCGCCTGCTTCACGATGCGGCCCAGCCAGGCGATCATGCGCAGCTCCTCGGCACGCCCCTCGGGCTCGTCCCACAGATAGACAAAGGCACGCTCCTCGGCACCCAGCGAGCGCCATCGTTCCGAATGGTCCTTGAGGAAGGCCTCAAAGGCCGCGGCGTAGGCCGGCGTAAGGATGTCGGCGTTCCCCATGCGCTGCGACAGACGGTGCTCGCCCCAGAGGTGCCCCCCGCAGTAGGGCAGCTTGATCGCGTTCTGGCCCCACTCGGACAGCAGTCGGCGCTGCATATCGTCAGGAAGGTGTGGCAGTTGATTGGCATCGAACTGGCGGTTGCGCCGCAGAAGTTCCAGGCCCTCCTGGAGAACCTCGTCGCGCGGCGGACGGTCCGTCGTAGGCACACTGTCCTGACAGTTCCTCCAGGGCCGCGTTGATTTCGTGGGCGTCGGTTACGATGCGGACATTGTCAATGCGGAGTGTCTGCGGCGCCAGATCGGACGGCTGGGGCTCGCCCTTCTGGACCACCGGGCCGGTCTGTCGCTGGACGACGCGTATCCCGGTGATCGCTGCCGGCTGGTCGGCTCCGCCGAGGCCCTGGCTCAGCCAGGCATCGGTGCGCCAGTAGGGGTGCGAGGCGTTGTTGCACACCGTCACACTGCGGTTGCGCAGGGGGATCCACTCGCCGCCGCTCTGTACGCTCAGGCCCATCTGCCATGTCCTGCCCGTCGATTGGGTGTCAGCCAGGACCAGGAAGCGGTGCGGCACCGCGACCGGTGCGGGCAGCGTCACCTCGCAGGTTACCCAGAGCGTCCGTCCCGAAACCGCCAGGCAGTGGCCGCCCTGGGCGTCGTCACGGCGGGCCACGGCCACGGTGAGTTCCCCCGCCGCCGCGCCGCCCGTTCCCCCCTGCCACCGCGGCTCGCGGCGGTCCTCAAAGCCCAGGTGCAGCCGCGCCGGCGCCGGCCGCGTGGCGCAGGAGAGGGTCAGGAACACCACGGCGACTGCCAGAGATGCTATGCCGACGGCCCTCATGGGCGTTTGCCTCCCCATCCCTTGCCGGGGCCTGGCAGGGCCAGGGACCAGCCACTACGACGCTGATGCCTGTTGCCGAGACAGTACCCTCGTCGTGCGGCCGCGTCAATGCCCGTCGGCTTTCGCGCGGTTTGCCGTGGCCGTGCCGCGGGGCTACCTTGACGGAGTCCGCGGACATAAGGAGCCGATCGGGTGGAACTGTTTCCCTTGCTCAAAGCCTTGTCGGAGGCCCACGGCGTCTCGGGCTACGAGGCGCCGGGGGTGTCGAGCGTGGTTCGCGAGGCCTTCGTCGGCCTGGCGGACGACGTCCGCACCGATGCCATGGGCAACGTCATCGCCCTGAAGCGCGGTCGGGGTCCGGAGCCGCGTCGGCGCATCATGCTGGCGGGTCACATGGACGAGATCGGCCTGATGGTGACGCTCATCGAGGGGAGTTTTCTGCGTGTCGCCGAGGTCGGCGGGCTCGACCTGCGGACCCTGCCGGGGCAGGAGGTTCTGGTGCATGGCCGGCGGCCGTTGCCGGGCCTCATCGGCTGTCGTCCCCCGCATGTCCTCTCCGACAGTGCTGCGAGTCGGCCGATACCCTTGGACGAGCTGTTCGTCGATGTCGGCCTGTCGGCCGAGGAGCTTACGGGTCTGGTTCGCGTGGGTGATGTGGTGACGCTGCGGGCGCCCTGTGTGGAGCTGAAGAACAGCCGGGTGCTCGGGAAGGCGTTGGACGACCGCGCCGCCGTCGGCGTGATCGCGGTCTGTCTGGATCAGCTTCGGCGGGTCGCGCACGCCTGGGATGTCTACGCGGTGGCGACAGTCCAGGAAGAGATCGGGCTGCGCGGGGCCATGACGAGCACCTTTGGGATCATGCCCGACGTCGGCATTGCCATCGACGTCGGCTTTGCCCGTCAGCCCGGCTACGACAGCCCTGATGCCCTGGAGCTGAACAAGGGCCCGGCGCTGGTGGTCGGGCCGAACATCCACCCGGCCCTGTGGCAGGTCCTCAAGACGACGGCGGAGTCCTGCGACCTTCCGTTCCAGGTCAGCGCGGCGCCTGGCGGTACCGGCACCGACGCCAATGCCATGCAGATCACCCGCGAGGGCATTCCGACGGCGCTGATCAGCCTGCCGGAGCGCAGCATGCACACCGTGGCCGAGACGGTCTGTCTGCGCGACCTGCAGCGGGCCGGCCGGCTCCTGGCCTGCGTCATCGCCGCGATGGAGCCCGACTTCATGGACAGGCTGACCTGGGAGGCAGTCGAGAGCGGGAGGGCCCAGCCTTGATACTCGAAGCCCTCGCCAATGCCTTCGGGCCATCCGGCTGTGAGCAGGCGGTCCGGAGCCTGATTCTGGAGCAGATTCGTGGCCGTGTCGACGTCTGTCGGGTCGACCACCTGGGGAACCTCCTGGCCGAGCAGCGCGGTGCTGCCGCGTGTCCGCGGGTGATGGTGGCGGCGCACATGGACGAAGTCGGCCTGATGATCACCGGCGCCGACGACGCCGGGATGCTGCGTTTTGTCGTGGTTGGGAGCATCGACCCGCGCGTGCTGCCGGCGAAGCGCCTCGTGGTTGGCCGCGAGCGCTGTCCGGGGGTGGTCGCGGTGAAGCCGGTGCACAAGACCACCGCCGAGGAGCGCGCCCGGGTGCTGAGTGTCGACCAGCTCGTGATCGATGTCGGCGCCAGCAGCCGCGCCGAGGCCGAGAAGGTCGCGGGCAAGGGCGACTATGCGGTGTTTGCGACGCGCTTCCAGGACCTCGGTTCCACCGTCATCGGCAAGGCCTTCGACGACCGCGTCGGCTGTGCGGTTCTGATCGAGCTGATCCAGCGCGGGCCGTACCCCTTCACCCTCTGTCCGGTGTTCACGACGATGGAGGAGATCGGCATGCGCGGGGCGCGGGTGGCGGCCTACGGCATGGCGCCCGACGCCGCCTTTGTTCTCGAGGGGACCATCTGCGACGACAGCCCGAAGACCCGCGACGAGAGCCCGACGACCCGCCTCGGTCATGGCCCGGTCATCAGCATCGCCGACCGTTCGGTGATTGCCGACGCGCGTCTGGTCCGCCACATCCGCGAGACGGCGGCGGCTCTGCGGGTGCCCCTGCAGGTCAAGCAGCCCGGTAAGGGCGGCACCGACGCCGGGGCCATCCACCTGGCGCGCACGGGAGTGCCCAGCCTGCCGGTCTGTGTGGCCTGCCGCTACATCCATTCGCCGGTGTCGATGCTGAGCAAGCGCGACCTCGGTCAGACCGTCGATCTGATGGAAGAGACGCTGCGGCGGCTGACCCCGGACGTCCTGGCTGGCCGCGACGGAGTGCAGGAGACGACGTTACCATGAACGAGTGTCTGCGGCAGCTCGTGGAGACCTTCGGGCCTTCCGGGCATGAGCACCGCGTCCGGGCCCTGATCGCGGACCTGGTCGGCGGCCACGTCGACGAGCTGCGCACCGACGCCATGGGCAACCTGGTGGCACTGAAGCGCGGCGACGGCACCGGGCAGCGCCTGATGCTGGCGGCGCACATGGACGAGATCGGGCTGATGGCGTCGTACATCGACGAGAAGGGCTTCGTCCGGGTGCAGCCCATCGGCGGAGTCAGCCCATGGCTCGAGGTCGGCGGCCGCGTGCAGTTCCAGAACGGCAGCCTTGGCGTGGTCAGCCACGACAAGCTCGGCCACGGCGAGGCGGTGCCGCCGATGGAGAAGCTCTTCATCGACGTCGGCGCCGCCAGCCGTCAGGACTGCCCGGTCGGCCTTGGGGATGTCGCCTGTTTTGTGCAGCCCATGGTGCAGGTCGGCGGCCTCCTGACGGCGAAAGCGATGGACGACCGCGTCGGCTGCGCGGTGCTCATCGAGACCCTGCGACGGCTGGCGGCCACGCCGCACGACTGCTACGTCGTCTTCAGCGCACAGGAGGAAGTCGGCACGCGCGGTGCGGTCACGGCGGCCTACGGTGTCGCCCCCGACGTCGGCCTGGCGGTCGACGTCACCCTCGCCGGCGATGTCCCGGAGCCGGCGGTGCGCATGGCCACGGCCCTGGGTGCGGGTCCGGCCATTAAGGTTAAGGATGGCGGCATGATTGCCACGCCCTGGGTTAAGGACTGGATGATCGACGTGGCGCAGGCCGAAGGGCTGCCCTGGCAGCTCGAGGTCCTCCCCGGCGGCACGACCGACGCCCGTGCCATCCAGACCAGCCGCGACGGCGTCCCGGCCGGCTGCCTCTCGATACCCTGCCGCTACGTGCACTCGCCCTCGGAGACGGTCAGCCCGGCCGACCTCGGCCACGCGGTCGATCTCCTGGTGGCGATGCTGCGACGGCCCCTGCCACGCTGATAGGAATGAAGGCCATGCCATGACGATCACCGCGAAGCTCAGCGTCCCTGCCACCACCGACCTCGGCAAGCCCGAGGGCCTCGCGCCGATCTTTCCGGCCCGGACGACGCCGTCGCTGGCCGCCTGGCCGGCACTGCGCGAGGACATCCTGCGGCGCTGGCAGGCCGTCCTCGGCCATCCCGAGCCGGAGTCCTTCGATCGCACTCCGGAGCGCGTGCGCCAGGTCGAGCTGCCCTGGGCGCACGCCGAGGAGTACCTCCTGCCGACCTCGCCGACCTCGCGCCAGCGGGCCGTGCTGCTGCGGCCATTGCGGCCGAGCCGCGAGCGCCTGCCGGTGGCGGTGGTGCCCTTCTACCACCCCGAGGCCATGGTCGGGTTTGATCTGGCCAAGGGCGAGGCTCTGGAGCCGACCACGGTCCAGTTCGGGCGGCACCTCGTGCAGCAGGGCTTCATGGTTCTGTGCGGTCAGGCCTTCCCGTTCAACACCGTGCCGGATCCCGGCACCGGCGCCTCCTTCGACTGGTGGCGTGCCGCGGCGCGGGCCCTCCTCGAGCGCCACCCGCATTGGACCGGCATGGGCCGGCTGATCCACGACACCCGCATCGCCATCGACTTCCTCCTGGGCCAGCCCGACGCCGACGCTGAGCGCGTCCTCATCATCGGGCACTCCCTCGGCGGCAAGATGGCCTTCTACAACGGCTGCCTGGATCGCCGCATCACCGCCATCGTGGCCTCGGACTTCGGCATCGGCTTCTCGTTCACGAACTGGCAGGACCCGTGGTATCTGGGCACGAAGGTCCTCGACCCGGCCCTGCCGGTGCGTCATCACGAGCTTCTGGCCGCGGCCTGTCCGTGTCCGTTCCTGATTGTCGCGGGCCAGTACGACGGCCCGGCGAGCTGGCAGTACCTTAACGCGGCCCGTCCGGTGTACGCCCTGCACGGCCGCGCCGAGGCGCTGGGCATGATTGACCACGCCAGCGGCCATCGCCCGCCGGCGTCGGCCATGCAGACCGCCTACCAGTGGCTGGCCGAGCAGTTCGGCCTGCCGGCGATGGCTGTTGCCATCTGAGGGGAGTCGCCGTGAAGTTCGCCATGTGCAACGAGTTCTGCCAGGGCTGGTCCGTGGACGATGCCCTGCGTCTGGCGGCCGAGGTCGGCTACGATGGCGTCGAGATCGCGCCGTTCACGCTGGCCGACGACGCGCGCGCCGTGAGCACCGCCGAGCGCGAGCGCCTGCGCCGCAGCGCCGCGGACCGCGGCGTGGCCATCATCGGGCTGCACTGGCTCCTGGTCAAGCCACCGGGGCTCTCCATCACTGGCCCGGATGCGGCGGTGCGGCGGCAGACGCTGGAGTACCTCGAGGCCCTCGTGGACCTCTGTGCCGACCTCGGCGGCGACCGCATCGTCCTGGGCTCGCCCAAGCAGCGCATGGTGCTGCCGGGCACGACGCCGGCCGAGGCCTGGGAGCGTGCCCGTGACCTCTTCGTGGCGCTGATGCCGCGGGCCGCGTCGCGCCGGGTGACGGTCTGCCTGGAGCCCCTGGCGCGGACTGAGACGAACTTCATCAACACGGTTGCCGAGGGCCTGCGCATGGTCGCGGCGGTCGATCACCCGTGCTTCAAGGTCCACCTCGACGTCAAGGCCATGAGCGACGAGCCGCGGCCCTTCGACGTCGTGATTGGCGAGGCCGCCGGGCAGGTTGGCCATCTCCATGTCAATGACGCCAACCGCGGCGGTCCCGGCTCGGGTGCGACCGACTACGGTCCGATCGTGCGCGGTCTCGCCGGAATCGGCTACGACGACTGGGCCTCGGTCGAGGTCTTCGACTTCGCCCCCGGCCCGGAGACGATCGCGCGCGCCAGCCTCGAGTTCCTCAAACGAGTCTTTGTGTCGCCATCAACGCCCGCCTGATCACGGGGAGGTCCTGCCGTGGCCCTGCACATGACTGTCAACGCCGGCGAACACCACCGCCGGCACTGTCCCGTCTCGGCCGTCGTCGACCTCGGCGAGCGCGCGCCGTCGTCGTGGCGTCTGGTCGTCCGCGGCAGCGCCGCCGCGGTGCCTTTCCAGGCGGAGCCCCTCGGTGAGGGCCGCTGGCGGCTGACCTGGGTGGTCGATGACCTGCCGGCGCGCGCCAGCGCGGCGTACGAGCTGGCGCCAGGTGCGGCGGCCACCGCCGGCCCCGGGGTCGAGATGCTCCCCGGCAAGGACGCCGTGGACATCCGCGTCGGCGGCAGCCTGCTGACGACGTTCCACTATGGCGAGGCCTGGTCGAGGCCCTTCCTGCATCCCCTCATCGGGCCCTACGGCGACCCCGTCACGCGCGCCTACCCGGTGCGTACCGATGTCGCCGGCGAGAAGCAGGACCACCCGCACCACAAGAGCGTCTGGGTGGCCTGGGGCGATGTCAACGGCACCGACAACTGGAGCGAGAACCGCGAGAAGGGCCATGCCAAGCAGCGCCTGCAGGCCCCCCCGCGCTGCGAGTCCGGGCCGGTCCGCGGGCGGCTCGAGGCCAGCCTCGACTGGGTCTCGGAGAAGGGCGCGAAAGTCCTCGAGGAGGACCGTTCGATCACGGTCTGGAACCTCCCGGCCGACCTGCGTGCGATCGACCTGGAGGTGGTCTTCAGGGCCACCTGCGGGCCGGTGCGTTTCGGTGACACCAAAGAGGGCGGCATCTGCTCGGTGCGGGTGGCGACCAGCATGGACGCCGCGGTGAACGGCACCATCGTCAACGCCTACGGCGGCACGAACGAGGCCGAGACCTGGGGCAAGCGCGCGCCGTGGTGCGACTACTGTGGCCCGGTGCAGGGGCACACGGTCGGCATCGCGATCTTCGACCACCCCGACAACCTGCGCTACCCGACCTGGTGGCATGTGCGCAACTACGGCCTGATGACCGCCAATCCCTTCGGGCTGTCGCATTTCCTCAACGACCGCACCCTCGACGGCAGCCACCGCCTGCCGGCCGGCGGCACGCTGGCCTTCCGGTACCGCGTCGTCTGTCACGCCGGCACCGCGGCCGAGGCCGGCCTGGCCGAGCGCTACCATGACTTCATCAACCCGCCGCGCGTGGCGGTCACGGCCGAGCCGGGCTGACGCCGCCGCCCGGCGGCGCAGGGCTGATCGACGATCGCGTCAGCGCCCGCCGGGCCACCCTCGTATGAAACATCGCGTGGTTGTGCGGTGCCGGAACGAGACATTCAAACAGCCCTGCCGGCGGCGCAGGGCTGATCGAAGATCGCGTCAGCGCTCACCTGGTCACCCTGAAGGGGTGCCAGATCGTAGCCGGGGGTCGCGCGCAGCACGACCCCCGGAACCGCGAACCCACACACCACGCACCCTGAAGGGGTGC
>JAAYZO010000506.1 GCA_012514865.1 Lentisphaerota bacterium
CGCCCAGCGTCTGGCCGCCGAGAACTACATCGCCAGCCAGGCCGGCGAAGGCTGGGTGTGCCTCCCGGAGCGCTACGACGACGGCGGCTACACCGGGGGCAACACCGACCGGCCCGCCCTGCAGCGGCTGCTTGCCGACGTCCGGGGCGGCGGGATCGATGCGGTCGTCGTCTACAAGGTCGACAGGCTCTCGCGCTCGCTCCTGGACTTCGCCCGGATCATGAGCGTCTTCGAGGAGCATGACGTCGCCTTTGTCTCCGTCACGCAGAGCTTCAACTCGACCAACTCCATGGGCCGGCTGACGCTGAACATCCTGCTCTCGTTTGCGCAGTTCGAGCGGGAGGTCATCAGCGAGCGCACGCGCGACAAGATCGGCATGGCGCGCAGGCAGGGCAAGTGGTCAGGCGGCTGCCAGATCCTGGGCTACGACACCGCCCCCGAAGGCGGGCGGCTGGTCGTGAACCGGGCCGAGGCCGAGCAGGTGCGCACGATCTTTGCCCTCTACCTCGAGCTGGGCGGCATGCTCCGGGTGATCGAGGAACTCGACCGCCGGGGCTGGACCAACAAGAGCTGGGTGACGCGCGCCGGGAAGCTGCACCGGGGCAGGCCTTTTACCAAGAACGTGCTCAACGCGCTCCTGACCAACCCGGTCTACGCGGGCAGGGTCCGGCACCACGGCCAGGTCTACCCGGGCGAACAGGAGGCCATCATCGACGGGGAGACCTTTGCCAGGGTCCGGGAGCAGCTTGCCCGGAACGGCAGCCACGGCGGCGACGCGGGGGCGCGCATCCGGGGCGAAGGCATCCTGCAGGGCCTCCTGCGCTGCAGGGCCTGCAACTGCGGCATGGCCAACAGCCACAGCCGCAAGGGCGGCCGCCGCTACCGCTACTACCTGTGCCACCATGCGCAGAGCCGGGGCTGGCGGCACTGTCCGCGGCCGACGCTGCCCGCCGCGGAGATCGAGCGGTTCGTCGTCGACGAGATCCGCGCCATCGGGCAGGACCCGCTCCTGGTGCGGGAGGTGGTCGAGGAGACACGCCGCTTCCGTGACCGGGAGACGGGCGAACTGGCGGGCCGCGAGAGGCTCCTGAAGCAGGAGCTGGCCGACTGCCGGCGTGAGAGTCAGGCCCTGGCGGCGCAGCCCGACGATCCGGCCATGGCAGCGCGCCTGGCGGGCCTCCGGGAGCGCGCCTCGCAGATCGCGGGCGATGCGGCCGAGGTCCACGCGAAGCTGGCCGGCCTGCGGGCCGCGGCCCTCGGCGAGGCCGAGATCGTCGAGGCGTGCCGCCGCTTTGATCCGGTGTGGGACACGCTCTCCTGGGGCGAGCAGCGCCGCCTCCTCGGCCTCCTCGTCGAGCGCGTCGAGTACGACGCGGCCGACGAGTCTATCTCGATCACCTTCCACCCGGCCGGCATCGGAGCGCTTGCCGCCGAGGGCCGCCGCGAGACCCGGGAGGCCCAGGCGCAATGAACCGGCTGACCGTCACCCGCAAACTGCACATTCACTCGGGCGGCCGGGGGCCGCGTTCCGTGCGACCGGGCCCGACGCCCGTGCGTCCGACGGGGCGCACGCCGCGCATTGCCAGGCTGATGGCCCTGGCCATCCACCTCGAGGAGATGGTCGTCCGCGGCCGGATCGAGGACTACGCCACGGTGGCCCGCCTCGGTCAGGTCAGCCGGGCGCGCGTCACGCAGATCGTGAACCTGGCCCTGCTCGCCCCGGATATCCAGGAGGAGATCCTGTTCCTGCCGAAGACCCGGCGGAACCGGGACGCGCTCACCGCCGGGGCGCTTCAGCCCCTGGCCCGCGAGCACAGCTGGCGGCGCCAGCGCGTCATGTGGGCCCGGCTGAAGGCCCGGCTGCCGGCGGCGGTCCTCGCCGCCGGTGACGACGGGGAGGTGCCGGCCTGACCCGGGGGCAGGCTCCCGAGCCCGACATCACAGTGTTTCCGTAGACGTCAGTCGAACCACTGGCCGCACAAGCGGAGGTGATCGAGGACACCGCCTGAGAAGGCGCTCCCACGATCCCTCCGCTTTTTCGTGTGCGCGCTCCGTCCAGGCCCGGTGTCCTCGCCGCCTCCCTCGGCCGCAGATCCAAGGAGGCCATCCTGCGATGGATGCCAGGACCCCGGTGTTCCCCAACTACGCCCGCAAGAGTGTCGAGGTTGCTGCCAGCAGACTCATCCGGAAGGGCTGCTTCTCTCCCGACGACTTCGATGACATCCGCTCCCAGCTTATGGTCTACACCCTGCGCCAGCTCGGCCGCCACAACTCACACATGGCGAAACTGAGCACGTTCGTCAGCATGGTGGTCAACGACGCCGCGAAGCTCGTGCTCCGCAACCACCTCGCCGGCAAGCGCCAGCTGCAGCGCGCCGCCGTGTCCCTGGACATACCCGTCGACCAGGGGGATGCAGACGAGGACCTCGCGGTGGCCGACCTGGTGGATGGTCAGGCCGCAGCGGCCGACCTCGGGTACGGCGCGCATTCCCCCCACGATGAAGCCAACCTTCGGCTCGACGTCGGCACCGTGCTCTCACTGCTCCCCGAGCCTCTGCGCGAGTGCTGTGCGGCGATCATGGACGGCAGCAGCATCAGCGATCTCGCCCGCGAGAAGGGACTCTCCCGCAGCACCTTCCGCGACCAGGTCATGGCCCCGATCCGGCACGCATTCGAGTCGGCCGGAATGGGCACCCGGGCGTCGGCGCGGAGCAGGAAAAGTGCGGCAGGGTCCGCCAGTCAGGACCTTTCCCGTAGAGAAAATAGGTAGGGGCGCGATGCGCCGGAGACCACCCCGGAACAAGGAGACCGGAACCGTGAACGAGACCGTCTACAGATACCAGTTCGAGCCGGATGTGCCGATGGAGGAAGCGGAGACCTCGCTTGTCATGGCTATCATCGCCGCCGAGGCGCTGCACGGCCAGCCCGCCGTCCGTCTGTCGCTGCGCTACCTCTTCAGCGAGGAGAAGCGCGCCTGCGTGATTGACGGCTACAACGAGATCGCCCTCCATGTGGTGCTCGTCTTCACCCAGTTCCTGCTGCGCCAGTTCGGCGACGATGCGTTCCAGGTCACGCAGCCGGCCAGGAGGCGCCCCGAAGCCGCCTCTGCCGGCGCCGGGCAGGCCCCCGACCGGCCCGACGGCAGAGGCCGCGGCGACTGCGGCGCCTGCAAGGCCTGCGGGAAGGGGGTGGGCGCGTGAACCGGCCCGCCTTCCTCATCGCCGAACGAGCGGAGGTCTACCACGCCAGAGCTGGCGACTTCCTGTCCAGCCACCTGCTGGCGGACTTCCGCAGGTGCCCGGAGCTCTTCCACCGCAAGCAGCTCGGGCTGATCCCCGACGAGGACAGCCCCGCCTACGCTCTGGGGCGCGCCGCGCACACGCTCATCCTCGAGGGCCCGGAGGCCTTCGCGGCCGAGTATGCGGTCGGCGGCCCGGTCAACCCCAGGACCGGGCTGCCCTTCGGCCGGGCGACCAAGGCCTTCCAGGAATGGGCCGA
>JAAYZO010000507.1 GCA_012514865.1 Lentisphaerota bacterium
GGCAGCAGCAGCGCGTCGCGATCGCCCGGTCGCTGGCCAACGACCCGGTGGTGCTTCTGGCCGACGAGCCGACCGGCAACCTCGACAGCGCCACCGGCAACGAGATCATGGGCCTGCTCGGCGACCTGAATCGCCAGGGCAAGACGATCATCATGGTGACCCACGAACTCGACATCGCGGCGCACGCCCGGCAACGCGTCTTCATGCGTGACGGCCTGGTGGCGCGCATCGAGGGGGAGGGCCAGCCGTGAAACGCCTGCGCCTCCTGCTCGACATCCGCATGGGCGTGAAGGACCTCCTGCTGCACAAGCTGCGCAGCCTGCTGACCATGCTGGGCGTGGTCTTCGGCGTCGGCAGCGTGATTGCGATGCTGGCGGTGGGCGAGGGCGCCAGCCGCGAGGCGCTCGAGCAGATCCGCCGTCTTGGCAGCCAGAACATCCTCGTCTCGGCGGTGCTGCCGGCCGACGAGGCCGCCGCGACCAACAACCGACGTTTCGTCAGCATGTACGGCCTCCTCTACGAAGACGCCCAGCGCCTCCAGGAGACCCTGCCGACGGTCCGGCGCGTGGTGCCGGTCAAGACCATCACCAAGGAGGGCCGCCTCGGCACCCGCAATCTCGACCTGCGCCTGGTCGGCACCGACTCGACCTGGTTCGACCTGGTGCGCCGCGAGGTCATTGCCGGGCGTACCCTGAGCCCGGAGGACCTGCGCTCGCACGCCAATGTGGCGGTGCTGACCGAGCACGGCGCGCGCCGCCTCCTGGCCACCCGCAGCGCCATCGGCGAGCCGTTGCGGCTCGGCGGCTATGCCTTCCGCGTCATCGGCATCGTGCGCAGTGAGGGCGCCTCGGATGGGGCCATGCAGACGCCGGACCAGCAGACCGATGCCTACATACCCCTGACCACCGCCAAGGAGCGCTTCGGCGACCTCTTCGTGCAGTCCAAGGGCGGCACCCAGACCCGCGAACTGGTCGAGCTGCACCAGATCATCGTCGAGGTGGCCAGCCTCGAGGAGGTCGAGGCCACGGCGGCGGCCATCGAGCGGATGTTCACCCTCTTCCACAAGAAGAAGGACTACCAGATCAGCGTGCCGCTGGCGCTGCTGAAGCAGGCCGAGGCCAGCAAACGGACCTTCAGCATCGTCCTGGGCTCGATCGCGGGGATCAGCCTTCTGGTCGGCGGCATCGGCATCATGAACATCATGCTGGCGTCGGTCACCGAGCGCACGCGCGAGATCGGCATCCGCCGTGCCATCGGCGCCAAGCGTCGTCAGATCGTGGCGCAGTTCCTCATCGAGACGGTCGTGCTTTCGATGAGCGGCGGCCTGGTCGGCATCGGCATCGGCGTGCTCATACCCTGGCTGATCACGCGTGTCGCCGGCATGCCGACCATCGTCAGCCCCTACAGCCTGGTGCTGTCGCTCGGGATCAGCATGACCGTCGGTATCGTCTTCGGCATCTATCCGGCGGTGCGCGCTGCGCGCCTCGACCCCATCGAGGCCCTGCGTCACGAGTGAGGGTCCGTTTCCGATCGGAGGGCGTTGTCCATGCGTCTGGTCTCCCTGCTGATGATCCTGGCGGGTGTTCTGGCGGCCGGCGAGCTGGTGGTCGGCGAGGCGCCGCCGCCGGTGCGGCTGGAGGGCGCCGGCGGCGGTCCGATCGGCGGCGGGTCATGGTCGGAGGCCGATCTGGCCGGGCGCGTGCGGGTGCTCTTCTATGTCGACCCTGACGAGAAGGACCTCAACGAAGCGACGGCCGAGGCCATCCGTCACGAGGCTTTCCCCTCGGAGCACTTCGGCTCGGTGGCGGTGATCAACCTCGAGGCCAGCCGGGTGCCGAATCTGATCCTGAACCGCATCATCGCCGGCAAGCAGAAGAAGTTCCCGCGCACGCTCTATGTTAAGGACAGCGCCAAAGCACTGGTGCGTTCCTGGGGCCTGTCGGACCACGGCTATGACGTCGTGCTGTTCGACGCCGGAGGGCGTGTGAAGGCGCACCTCCGCGGCCGCCTGAGCGAGGCCGACACCGCGGCGCTGGTCGCGATGATCCGCGCCGAGGTCGAGCGCCTGGCGGCGGCGCCGCGCGACTGAGAGGCCCTGTGACCACCTGGCGGCAACGCCTGCCGGGGTGCGGGTGGGTGACATGGCCCGTCGCCGCGGGCGGCGGCGGGAGGGTCCTGCAGGAGAGAGCGACTCGATGAAGACGCGTTTTCGCAGTGCCGGTGAGATCAGGGTCGGCGTCATCGGCTACGGTGCCTCGTTTAACATCGCCAGGCACCACCTCAACGAGATGAAGCGCGCCGGCATGACCCCGGTGGCCGTGGCCGACATCGATCCGACGCGCCTGCCCGTCGCCAAGGCCGACTTCCCCGAGGTCGAGACCTACGCCTCGGCCACCGAGATGCTCGCGCGCAGCCCGGTCGACCTGGTCGCCATCTGCACCCCGCACCACGTGCACGCGCCCCTGGCCATCGAATGCCTCGAGGCCGGCCGCCATGTGGTCACCGAGAAGCCCTTCGCCATCACCACCCAGGAGTGCGACGCGATGATCGCCGCGGCACGGCGCCACCGGCGCGTCCTCTCGACCTACCACAACCGCCACTGGGATGGCTGGATCATGCAGGCCGTCGAGAAGATCCGCGCCGGCCTCATCGGCGAGGTCGTCCGCATCGAGGCACACTCCTGCCAGTACGCCTGCCCGCGGGCCTGGTGGCGCTCGAGCAAGAGCATCTCCGGCGGCATCCTCTATGACTGGGGCGCGCACTTCCTCGAGTACGCCCTGCAGATCCTCTCGGGGAACATGGTCGAGGTCACCGGCTTCGCCCACCGCGGCTTCTGGGCCGCCCAGACGCCCTACGGCGATGACACCAACGAGGACGAACTCTGCGCCCTGGTGCGCTTCGACAGCGGCCAGTGGCTGACCCTCTTCATGTCCAGCATTGACTCGCGCGCCCGCAAGGGCATGCTCGAGGTCACCGGCACGCGCGGCTCCCTGATCATCCAGCCGGAGACCTGGGAGGCGATCTGCCAGGAAGACGGCTGCCGGGTGGTGCGCTCCGGGCCGGTGCCGGCCGGGCAGAGCTGGCAGTACTACCAGAATGTCGTCGACCACCTCGTCAAGGGCGAGCCCCTCGTCATCACCCCGGAGTACGCCCGGCGGCCGATCCACATCATGGACCTCGCCGGCCAAAGCGCCGCCCTCGGCCGGTCGATGCCGGTGGTCTACCCCTGAGTTCAGAGGTCGGAGGGCGGAGGGCGGAGGTCGGAGGTCGGAGGACGGAGGGCGGAGGTCGGAGGTCGGA
>JAAYZO010000508.1 GCA_012514865.1 Lentisphaerota bacterium
TGCCGCTGCGGCCGGGCCACCGGCGCAGGCAAGTAGGTCCACGGCGCCTTCCGTGGACCTCCCCGGCGCCACCGGCGCCCGGGAGAGCCGACGGATCCGACGGATCCGACGGACCGGACCGGTCCAACCGATCGACCGAGGCCCGCCGCCGGAGCCGGCAGGACGCGTCCGTGTCCGTCCGTGCCGGTCCGTGCCGGTCCGTGTCCCGAGCCCAAGGGCCGCGTCCCCGCGGCCCTCGCCCCGAGTGCTGGCCCGGCCGTCACTCCTCGAGGGTCTTACGCGCCTTGCTCATATGCCCGGGGCAGATGCCGCGGCGCGTGCCCTCGACGAACTGGACGAACTCCTCCACCTCGGGACAGAGGGGCCCCGTGGCGCGGATCTCCTCGAGGGCGTTGACGCGGTTCAGGCCGTTAAAGAAGTAGGTCTTGATCGCGCCGCGGATGGCCAGGCGGGTCTTGTCATCGAAGCCGGCCCGACGCAGACCGACCACATTCGGGCCCTGGATCTGGTCGTACTGCAGCATGCAGAACGGCGGCACATCCTGGCCGATGCCGTTACCGCCGCCAATCATGGCCAAACGGCCGATGCGCACGAACTGGTGCACCATGACGCCGGCGCTGACGAAGGCGCGCGTGCCGACGTGGACATGACCGGCCAGCATGGTGCCGTTGGCGACGACGACATGGTCGCTGATCTGGCAGTTGTGCCCGAGGTGCACGAAGGCCATCAGCAGGACATGGTCGCCGACCACCGTGCGGCTGCCCTCAGCCGTGCCGCGGTGGATGGTCACGTACTCACGGATGGTGCAGTTGGCGCCGATGTCGGTGTACGCCACCTCGCCGCCATAGTGCAGGTCCTGGGGCCGGTCGCCGATGACCGCCCCGGCATGGATGCGCGTACCCTCACCGATGCGGGTGTGGCCGCTGACGTGAACGTGCGGGCCGATGGCGCAACCGTCGCCGACCTGGACCTCGTCCTCGATGACGGTGTAAGGACCGATCTCGACCGCGTTCCCCAACTGGACCTTGGGGCCGATCACCGCCGTGCTGTGGATCGCCATAGAGGACCTCGTTTTGCCGTCCTGAAGAGCCTGCCGTCCCGGCCGCCGGGCGTCTCCGCTCAGGCCTCCGTCACCACCCGACGCCGGTTCTTCTTGCCGGCCCGCAGGAAGATCTCGCCGCCGACCAGGTCGGCCGCGGTCACCATGCGCTTGTCGTCGGTCATGCGTTCGTCATTGAGGTAGCAGCCGCCGCCCTGGATCAGCCGTCGGCCCTCGCCGTTGCTCTGCGCCAGGCCGGCCAGCACCAGGAGGCGCAGAAGCGGCACCCCCTCGGTCAACGCCGCGGCCGCCACCGCCACCGTCGGGATGGCCTCGCGAGCCTCGCTGCTCCCGACCCCGGTCACCGCAGAGCTGGTCTCGATGCGGCCTTCCGGATCCGCAAAGCCGAACTCGCCGCCGGCCGCCAGGTAGGCCTGCCGAGCCGCCGCGTCGCCATGCGCCAGGAGCGTCGCCTCGAAGGCCAGGACCTCCTTGGCACGGTTGATCGACGGCGCCGGCAAAGAGCCCAGCCGACGGACCTCGTCCATCGGCAGGGCCGTGAAGAAGCCGAGCAGACGAGTGACATCGCCGTCGTCGACATTGCGCCAGAATTGGTAGTACTCGTAGGGCGTCGTCCGCGTCGCGTCCAGCCACACCGCACCGGACGCCGTCTTGCCGAACTTGGTGCCGTCGCCCTTGAGGAGCAGTGGGAAGGTCGCCCCGTAGACCTCGGCGCCCAGCAGGCGGCGCACCAGGTCGGCGCCAGCCACGATATTGCCCCACTGGTCCTGACCGCCGAGCTGCAGGTCGCAGCCATAGTCGCGCTTCAGAATATAGAAGTCGTAGGCCTGCAGGAGCATGTAGTTGAACTCGAGGAACGACAGCCCGCTCTCCAGGCGGATCTTGACCGACTCGGCGGCGAGCATGCGGTTGACACTGAAGTGCCGGCCGATGTCCCGCAGGAAGTCGATGTAGCGCAGCTCGCGCAGCCAGTCGGCGTTGTTCAGCAGTCGGGCCTGCTCCGGACTGCTGAAGTCGAGGAAGCGGGCCAGTTGGCCCTGGAGCTGCACGGCATTGGCGTCGATGTCGTCGAGGCTCAGGACCGGGCGCGCCTCGGTCTTGCCCGAGGGGTCACCGACCATGGCCGTGCCGCCGCCCACCAGGGCCAGGACACGATGCCCGCAGCGCTGCAGCCAGCGCATCGCCATCACCGGCAGGAGGTGGCCGATATGAAGGCTGGAGCCGGTCGGGTCAAAGCCGACGTAGAAGGTCACCGGACCCTCGCCGAGACGTCGCCGCAGCGCGTCGGCGTCGGTGACCTGGTAGAGAAAGCCGCGTTCTTCGAGAAGGTCCAGAGCGTTCATGGGTCCGTCCGCTGCTAGGAGATCCCGCGGCGCGGGGTCTCGTTCTGCTCTCTCCTGCCCGTAGCGATAGCCCCGTGAGACGCACCGCGCGCCTCGCGCCGGCACCACCCGCCGGCCGGCGGCTGTGGCGCCCGCCACCGCCACACGGCGACGGCGCGCCTGCGGCGCTCAGCCTGTGTGCACAGCAGCGCTGCGGCCCTCCGGGCGCCACCGCCGCAGGCGGCCGCGCCGGCCACGTCCCGGCCCGGGATCCCAGCGCTGGAGCCCATCGCCCCAAAACAACGAGGGAGCGCGAGACTGCGCTCCCTTATCGCTCTCCAAGGACCGGCCGATCGTGCTGCCGGCCGGCACCACCGGCGCCTGCGGCCGCCGGCACCCGCTGCGCGAGTGCCGACGCCTGCCGCCACGCCGATTTAGCCAAGGACGATATCCTTGACCGTCACCCGGGTCAACTCCTGGCGGTGACCGTGCTTACGCCGAAACCGCTTGCGGCGCTTCATCTTGAAAACAACGATCTTCTTGCCGCGAAGGTGCTCGGCAATCTCCAGCGTGACGCTGGCGCCGGGGACCGTCGGACGGCCGACCGTCACGGTGCCATCCTGGTTGACCAGAAGCACCGCGTCCTCGAGAACCACGGTCTGGCCAGGCTCGCCGCTCAGGCGATCCATATCCAATACCGCCCCTGGCTCAATCCGGTATTGCTTACCACTGGCCCTGATAATCGCGTACATCCATCGCTCCCTATTGCTCTCTGCCTGGGTCGCCGAGGTCGCGGCGCAGGTCCCGCAGACAGCCTGACTTCATCAACGATTGGAAAATGTAGCGCCGCGACGACGCAATGCAACCATGACGGCGATTTCCGCCGGCGACGCCGACGGGCAACGCAGAGCGAAGCCTAACCTGACCTGTCCAAGAGCCGCCGTGCGGCGCGTGAACAGGTCAGCTTAGGAATGCCCGTTGCCGGCCTCTGCCAGAATGCTGACCGTGTCGCTGACATGAATCAGGGCCCGGTCAATGACACCCGGCGGCAGGATGGGTATGACCTCAACCGGCTGACTGGCGTCGATGGTGGCCTCGAACTGGCCGGTCTCCAGGATGTGCCAGTCGACGCTGATGTGGCCACGCGGCGTCGGGATGCGCGCCTTGACCCAGTCGGTCACCCCGAGCAGCGGGTTGAAGTAGGCCATGCCGAAGCCGGGCGTGGCCGGCCGGATGCCGGCCAGCTCGGTGCACAGGTAGGCATTCGGCGCCACGCCGTAGCCCTGGCACAGGCTGCAGGCCCGATGCTCGTCCGCCGGTCGGTCCGGATCGAAGAACTCCCACCAGGTGACCGCGCCGGCTTCCAGCATCCGGCCCCAGTACCAGCGGATCAGCTTCAGAGCCCAGTCACGGCGCTCCAGGGCAAACGCGGCCTCGAGGACGAAGTACTTGAAGAACGGGTTGTTGCTCGACCCGGCGGAGAAGACCTCGTAGGGCGCTTCGTCACAGAAGAGCTTGTCAAAGATAGCGCCATACTGGTCGGGCTCGGCGATGCCGCCGTAGATGGCCAGGACATTCGTCTGCCAGGAGCAGAACTCACTGGCCTGACCGTCGTTCCAGCCATCGGCGAAGAGCCCGCGCTGGCTGTCCCAGGTGAGCTGGCGCATCGCCTGGGCGACGCGGCCGGCCCGCCGGCGCAGGACCTCGGCACGAGCCGCATCGCCGGCCTGGTTGAACAGCCAGGCGGCACTCAACAAGGCTCGGCAGTAGATCGCGTTCAGCCCGGTGACGATGCCCTCACGGTCGATGTCACCGTGGTCAAGGAAGCAGTAGGCGCCGCAGCTCCGATGCAGGTTGGCCAGGACCTCGCGGCCAGACATCGCCACGCCATGGTAGTAGTCCAGCAGGCGCTGCAGATTGGGCAGCATCTCCTTCAGAAGCGCCTCGTCGCCGGTGTAGAGGTAGTGGCGCTGCAGCCACACCGGCCAGGTCAGCGAGTAGTCCGGCATGTGCAGGAACATGTCGCTCGGGCAGACCGCGTTCATCTCGCCGGTCTCGAACTGCACCCGCGCGAACTCCTCGATCGACTTGCCGGCGAGATCGTAGGCACCGAAGGTGTGGTAGGCCGCCCACGACTGGATCATGGCGTCGGTGATGTACTGCGTCTGGTCCTTGGCAGGGCCGTCGAGGAAGTGCACCTGCATGGTGCTCCCGAGCGTCCGCCGGCCGGTCTCCCAGATGGCATTGAGCACCGGGTCGGCGCAGGTGAACGACCCCGGCGACGAGAAGTCGCACTCACGCACGCAGAGGCCGCAGCCGCTGATCTGGATGGCGTCGACGGCACGCCGCGCCAGCAGCATCAGGTAACGCAGACCGCGCGGCTGACAGCCCCGCCAGGTCGTCGACCCTGGACCGAGCACCAGCGTGCTCACGCACCGACAGCCCTCCAGCAGCGGCGGCAACTGCCAGTCGACAAAATGCTCCCCCCAGATCACGTCAAGGATGTCGTCGTCGCTGCCCTTGACCACGAGCTCGGGACAGCCGTACAGGGTCTGGCCAAAGTCCAGCACGACATACTCGCCGGCACGCAGCGAGACGCGGTCCAGCGGCGGCAGGCGGATATCGGAGGTCACCTCGAAGGCCCAGCCGCTGAGCACCGCCGCCACGTCGGCCGGACCCGCCGCGGCGGCGTCGAAGGCAACCCGCGGCAACGACCCGAGTTCGACGTTGCCTGCCAGGAGAGGCAGCGGCGTCCGGAAGGGACCGTACAGCGACCAGCCCTCGGGAGCCGCGTCCTCACCGCCGCGCCGACAGCACAACTGCCCGGGCTCGACACCCGGAAACACCAGCGTGATGCCGGCACTCTCGCGCTCGACCTGCTGACCCAGAACCAGGCGGTTCCAGCCGCGGTGCAGCGACAGGACCGCCTCGGGGTCAACCTGGGGAACCTGACCGTAACAGGGCTGCCGGGAGCGGTTCAGATCGGCCCGCGGCGGCAGCGGCTCAACCCCCTGCGCGTGCACCGCCAGGCCGTTGGCGAAGAGGATGCAGGGGTCGTCAGCGTGGACCTCCAGGGCGAGGTCGACGTCAACGTCACTGTAGAGGAAGGTCTCGGCGACATACACACCGCCGCCACGCTCATGCGCCAGCGGCCCGAAGGACACCCAGGTGGTCGCCGACGCCGGGCGGCCCTGGCCGCGACAGAGGACCGCCTTCGGGCCATGGCGGTCGAGACTCCAGTCCGGGCTGATCGTCGCCTCCAGCCGGCCGTCCGTCGGCGACAGCCGCTCAAGGTAATCCGGGTGCGACCAGGTCCGCGCGTTGTACTCCTTGTCCTGCCAGCCGTCAGGATAGGCGCCCAGGTCGACCTGCTCCACGAAGCCCGCGGACTGACTCGAGCGCGGCTGGTTCTTGGCGTAGCAGTCGGCCTCTCGGCACAGCCACGAATCGTCGGTCCAGACCGACGGCTCGCCATCGATGTTGAGCTGCAGCCAGAGCCCGCTGGGCTGACGCCGCGACCCGAAGCGGGACACGCCGGTGTTGTGCGCCATGACCGCGATGGTGTTCTTGCCGGTCTCGACGAGGAAGCCGACGTCGAGGTAGACCACATAGGCGCGCTCGGTCGGGCTGGGCGGCGGCCCGAAGGCAATGTAACGCCCGTTGATGAAGAGGTGGAAGCGGGTGCGAGCAGTGATCCACAGCTCGGCCGAGGCCGGCGTCTCGTAGAGCGTCACGTCGCGACGGAAAAAGACGTGACTCTCCAGCCTCTGCGCCGCCCGGCTGGTCCAGATCCACTTACCGCGGATTTCCTGCGGCAGGACGTACTCGCGCATCGCCCCCTCCGTAGTCTGCCCGGCGGGATCGGAGTCAGACCCCGCCTGCCGTGTGCTCGTCTGCCAAGTCTGTTATATACCCGAAACGCACGGTTTGCGAGCAGATTGGTGCGGAAAGGGACCAACCATGGAAGGACAGGACGCCCACCGACCCCCAGAAGCGGTCGCACGACGACCCCAGACGCTGCCATCGCCAGGCAGCGACGACGGGCCCGGGACAAGACCACGCGGCAGGGCTCGGCCCGTCAGCGCGTGAAGTCGAAAGGCTCCTCAAAACGCTTGACGAAGCGCCGGGCCACAGACTCTTCGTCCGGACCCTCAACCGTGATGGAGATGGTGTGGTGGCAGCAGATCGCCAGGCTCATCAGCTCGAGAACACTCTTGGCACTGGCGGTGCCGCCAGGAGCGGTGATGCGGATCGTCCCGGGATAGTCCGACGCCTCACGCGCGATCAGCAGCGATGGCCGACAGTGAATCCCCAGAGCGTTCGTGACCGTAGCCGGTAGCGTGACCATACCCCTGCCCTGACCTCGGAGGCTCCACTCAGACCGGCATCGCGCCGGAAACTGCGGCAACGCCTGCGTGCCCCCCGTGACGCCGCCTCCCGCCACTGCCAGAGCCCGCCGGACA
>JAAYZO010000055.1 GCA_012514865.1 Lentisphaerota bacterium
CCGTCACGGCCAGACCGGTTTCGACAACAACGCCGACACCCTCATTGAGGTGCTTTCCATGACCATCCGTCGTCTGGCGGCAACGCTGATCTGTTGCACCCTGGCCGCCGCTGGCGCGCTCGAGCTGTACTGCGACTTCGAGAAGCCCGACGCGCGTCGGACCACCGATATCGGCGGTCTGGTCGGCAGCTTCAAGGCCGACCCCGGACCGCGCCTCATCGACGACGCCCCGCCGGCGCTGGCCGGGCGGAGTCGCCGGGCTCTCGATCTCGGCAACGGCTTCCTCTTCTTCCGCGACGCCCCCGACCTGGGCGAGGCCTGGACGATCCACGCGGTCATCCGGCCGCACGCCGATGGCCGGGGGGCCCGGACGCTGGTGCATCGTCCGGGTGCCTGGACACTGCAGTTCAACCTCCAGCGCCGCAGCCTCGACCTGGTCCAGAGCGGCGCCCCGGGCAACATCGTCAGCTTCAGGCTGCCGGACGGCCCGGCGGACTGGCAGATGTGGACGGTGGTCAAGGCCGGCCTCGACGTCCGTTTCTACTGTGACGGCAAGCCCGCCGGCGCGGGCCGCCTCGCGGCGCCGCTGGGCGCTGCCGGCCAGCTCTACGTCGGTGCCGCCTCGAGTAGCGGCGGCCGGCCGGCGCTGGCCGCGATCGACGACCTGGCCATCTGGAGCCGCGCCCTCGGGCCTGAGGACGTCGCCGCGCTCGCCGCCGGCACGGCGCCGCTCGAGATCACCGCGGCCGGCGTTCTGAAGCGCCTGCCGACGGCGCCCTTCACCGCGGCCAACACGACCCTCTACCGGCTGGCGACCACCCTGAACGCCACCGCGGCGGTGATCGTGCCGAATGACGACCCCGGCGGCATGGCTCTGGCGGAGCGTGTCCGCGCCGCCCTGGCGACAGGCTGGGGCCTCGAGCTGCCGATCCGCCGCGTGGCGGGCCATGCCGATGGCCGCGAGACGGTGATCCTCTGCGGCCGCGGCATGGGCAACGCCCTGACGCGCGAGCTGTCAGCGAACCAGCAGATCGTCCGCGATCTGGCCGGCCCCGAGGTGCGCGTCTTCCCGGAAGCCCTCGACTGGCGCCGCGGCGTCGTCTACCTCGGCGGCCGCGACGAGGCCGAGGTGATGGCCGCTGCGGCGGCCCTCCTGAAACGCTGGCCAGCGCCCGAGCGCCTGGCCTTCACCATCGAGGTCCTGCACCCGGTCCAGACCAGCGAGCCGGAGACGCCCATAGCGAAGGCCGAGGCACACATCGCCAGCCACGAGGCGCGCAAGGTCAGCACCGTCCTCAAGACCTTCCTCTTGGAGGCCTTCGAGAACTTCCGTTCCACCGGCGACGAGCGCCACGTGCGGGCCTTCGCGACCATCCTCGAGCGCGTCTGCGCGATCTACCCCGCGGAGATGGCCGCCGAGGTCAGCGCGCCGACCTTCGAGTTCCACCTCTTCCCGCAGCACCTCTACCTGCTCGAGCACTCGGCGGCCTTCACCGACGCCGACCGCCTGCGCGGCGCCGAGTTCATGCGCGCGGTCATGGAGAAGGCGATGGACTCGTGGGAGCTGGTCAACCCGGCGAAGTCCTACGCCATCGGCCGGCGGGAGTACTACACCAACCACTACTGCTTCGCCTCGCGGACCGTGGCGGTGGCGGCGCGCTACCTCCTCAGCCGCTATGACTACGAGCCGGCACGGTACTTCCTGGCGGTCGGCGAACATACCTTCGCCGGGGTCAGGGACTGCCCGCTGTCGCCGGAAGACGCCGGCGGCTACCAGTACCTCGTCTACCGCATCTTCATGGAGTACATGCTCTCGGCCGGCACCTTCGACGCCGCCCTGATGGCCAGCCCGGAGTTCAAGGAGTACCTCGAGTACGCCAAGTCGACGATCAACCACCTCGGCTACACCCCCGGCTATGGCGATGCCTACGCGACCGGCATGCGCGGGCCCTTCCGGCTCCTGCGCGACGCCATGGAGGTGACCGGCGACGAGGAGTCGGCCCGGCTCCTCTCCCTGATCGCCCGCACCGCCGGCGACAACGAGACCTTCTACCGTGAGACCTGCCAGGAGTGGGGCATCGACCCGACCCTCCCGGTCCCCGCCGACCCGCGCTTCCGCGGCCTGCGCACCCTGACCGTCAATCCGGTCCGCCAGAAGATCCTCGGCCTGGTGCCGACGGCACGACCCAAGCTCGACAAGGCCATCTTCCGCAGCTCATGGGAGCCCGCTGCCGAGTTCCTGGCGGTGAATGGCCTGAGCGGCTCACCGCATGGCCACGACGACGCCATCGGCATCAGCCAGTACCTGGTCGGGCCGCACCTCTGGCTCTTCGAGGGCGACTACATCCGCCGCGCCGTCGAGGACCATAACCTGGTCGCGATCCTCCGCGACGGCGCCGGCCTGAGCCGCCAGCGCGACCGCATACCCGACCTGGAGCGCTTCGCCCAGGTCGTCGGCCAGACGCAGAACCCGGCGCGGACGATGGCCCTGCTGTCGCTCCTGATCGAGCGCTGCAACGGCGTCGACTACTACCGCCACGTCGCCTGGGAGGCCGGTGGCGGCCTCTGGGTCGTCGACGACCTCCGTGCCGTCGCGGCCGGCGACTACCGCTTCGTCTCCGGCTGGCGGACCACCGGCGAGCTGACCGGCCACGACCAGGGCGTCATGGTCCGGCAGTCGCCGGCGCCGGGCGACGGCGGCCTGGCGGTCCTCTCGATCGCCGAGGGCAGCGGCGCCGCCGCCTTCGGCTACTCGGCCTTCGAGCGTACCCATGGCCGCGCCAATCGCAGCCTGGCCTACCCGCACTCCGATGGCGTCATCCGCACCCGCCTCTACTGGAAGGACGCCGCCCTGGCCGCCGGCCAGCGGGTCGCCTTTGTACAGCACTTCCGGGCCATCCCGGGCACGGCGCCGGCACCCGTCAGCATCACCGAGGTCGCCCCCGGGATCTACGCCGCCGGGGATGGCGACGGCCGGAACACCATCGCCCTCGGCGACGGCATCGCCTTCACCTCGGCACGCGGAGCCCTGGCCCTGCCCGAAGGCGCCGCCGCGCCGGACACGGCCGCGACGACGGCACCCGCGGGCGCCCAGCCTGTGCGGCCCAACCAGACCATGCCCCTGCCCGCCGCCGCGGCGCTGCGGCAGGGCACGCCTCTCGCGGAATTCGGAGCGCAGATCTCCGACCTCGCGGGCGGACGCGAGCGTCTCGCCATCGGCCTGGAGGACGGCGGCGTGGTCCTTCTCGACGGCGCGGGCGCCGTGCGCGCCCGCGCCGCCTTCCCGACCGAGGTCAGCGCCATCGGCACCATACCATCGCCGGCGGGCGACCTCGTCGCGGTGGGCTGCCGGCCGGTCGACACGCGCACCATCGCCGAGGGCTCGCTGCGGCTCCTCGACGCCGACGGCCGCGTGCTCTGGACGCACCAGATCCTGCCCTTCCGCGGCCGCCCGGGGACGCCCACGACGATCTTCCCGGCCTGGCTCGCCGGCCGCGACCAGCCACCGGCCATCGTTGTCGGCGTCGAGGCCCAGCACTACTACGCCTTCGATCTCGAGGGCCGGCAGGTCCTCGCCAAGCAGGTCGTCCATGGCGCCACCGTCGGCGCTGCCGGCGACCTTGACGGCGATGGCCGCGACGAGATCTTCGGCGGCATCGAGTACTACTGGCACGAGATCTTCGATGCCGCAGGGAAGCGCCTGTCGCGCTCCACCACCTCGCCCTGGGACAACGCCGTGGCCTTCGGCGCCGTGCCGGCCGACGGCCCGCGGCGCTTCTTCACCGCCCGCCGCGACGGCTGCCTCTACGCCGAATGCCCCCCCGGCAGCGGCGGCCGCCCGTGGACCGCCCGCCTCGGCGGGCCGGCCTGCGGCGTGGCGATCATGGCCGACCGCGTCGCCGCCGCCACGCTCCACGGCTTCGTCAACCTGGTCGACGGCGATGGCAAGGTCACCGACGCGATCCGCCTGCCCGCGCCCCTCACCGCCCTCGCCAGGCAGGGCGACCTGCTCTACGCACCGGCGCTCGATGGCCGCGTCTACGCCGTCGACGCCGCGGCGGGCAAGGCGGTGGCCGTGGTCGACTGCACCCGCCTCACCGGCATGGAGCGCTTCCTCCCGAAGCTGGCGCAGGCCGGCGATACCCTCGTCGCCACCTTCGGCAACCGGGTGTTCCGCATCGAGACACCGCAACCCTGACCGACCGGCCCGTCACTGGCGGCGATCGGCCGGGGACAGCCGCCGCTGCAGCCCGATCACCGGCGTACAACGCCAGGTATAGCAGAGCGAAACATCGCGGACGGCGCCTTCCCGGTCAGAGTGCCGGCTTGAGCCGGAAGCGTGCCGCGTGCCTTTAGGCCGCGGCAACACCGGGGGGCTGCGCCGGGCTGAAGC
>JAAYZO010000509.1 GCA_012514865.1 Lentisphaerota bacterium
ACAACCCGGATCTGAAGGTCCGCCTGGTCACGGGCGACTACAGCAAGCTCCTGACCATGGTGGCCGGGGGTGTCGCGCCGGACGTCGCCTACATCGATTACGTCTACGTGCCGTACTTCGCCAAGCGCGGCGTCATCGAGTGTCTCGACGAGCGCATCGCCGGCGAGGGCGGCGACTTCCTTGACCGCTTCTTCTCCTCGACCCTCGAGGGCGTGCGCTACAAGGACCGCATCTACGGCCTCCCGGATGCCTGGTCGCCGGTGCTGCTGTACTACAACAAGACCCTCTTCGACGAGTACAACCGGGCGCATCCGGAGTCGCCGCTGACCTATCCGGGCCCGGACTGGACCTGGGACGACTTCCGCCGCGCCGCCAAGGCGCTCACGGCCGACCTCGACGGCGATGGCCGCACCGACCGCTACGGCGCCATGATCCCGGGCAGCCACCACCGCTGGCCGATCCTGGTCTGGCAGAACGGCGGCGAGGTCACCAGCGCCGACCATCGGCGCTGTCTGATGGACTCGCCCGAGGCGATCGAGGCGATCCAGTTCCTCAGCGACCTGATGTTCGTCGACAAGTCGATGCCCAGCGCCCACACCCAGCTCGAGGGCGTCGCCGAGCAGAGCATCAACCGCTGGTTCGCCGAACAGCGCATCGCCATGATCTACACGACGCGCTACTACCAGCAGGACCTCGCCGAGGTCGGCGGCTTCGAGTGGGACGTGGCGCCACTGCCGCAGCGCCGCAACCGCTCGACCATCTACATCGGCGGCACCTGGCTGCTGTTCTCGCAGTCGCGGCAGCAGGACGCCGCCTGGCGGCTGATGCACTTCCTCAGCGACGACGTCGCCAGCACCATCAGCATGAACTGCGGCCGGGCCCTCGCCGCCAATCGCCACACCGCGGCACGCCTGACCCACCACCCCGGCGTACCCCCCGACAACGACAGCGCCTTCGTCACCTACGGCGACCTCGCCCGCGCCAAGCAGTTCGAGTACCTCGATATCAGCAAGGCCTGCCACGACGCCTTCCAGGAGATCGACCTGGTCCGGCAGGGCCTGCGCACCCCCGAAGAGGCCTGCCGCAACTACACCCGCATCATGAATGACGCGCTGGAGATCATCTGGCGCGAGAAGGGAGGGCCATGAATCCCTGGCGCCGCCGCGGCGTCCTGGCCGCCTACCTGTTCATCCTGCCCAACCTGGTCGGCTTCCTGCTCTTCACCAGCCTGCCGGTGCTGGCGTCGCTGACCCTGAGCTTCTTCGAGTGGGACCTGCTGCACTGGCCGCCGCGCTGGGTCGGCCTGGGGAACTTCTCCGAGCTGCTCGCCGACGCCAGTTTCTGGAAGTACTTCTGGAACACCCTGGTGCTGATGGCGGGCATACCGGTGAGCATTCTGCTCAGTCTGTTTCTGGCGGTGCTGATGAACCAGAAGCTGCGGGGGATGGTCGTGTACCGCACCGTGTTCTTTCTGCCGTCGATCACGGCGGGCGTCGGCACCTACCTGCTCTGGATGTCGATCTACAACCCCGAGTTCGGTCTGATCAACTGGCTGCTCCGTCATCTCTGGGAGGCCCTGGCCTGGTGTCTGGCCTGGGTTGGCGTGGGTCTGCCGGCGTTTGTGGGTCCGGGCTGGCTGCAGGATGTCTTCTGGGCGAAGCCGGCGCTGATTCTGATGGGGATATGGGGCTCGATGGGCGGCACCAACATGATCCTCTACCTGGCGGCCCTGCAGGCGATTCCGCCGGAGCTCTACGAGGCGGCCGACATCGACGGCGCCAGTGCCTGGAGCCGGTTCTGGCGAATCACCTGGCCGATGGTGTCGCCGACGACCTTCTTCCTCTCGGTGATGGGCATCATCGGCGGCTTCCAGGGCGGCTTCAACCAGGCCCACGTGATGACCGGCGGCGGCCCGGCCGGGTCGACCACCACCATCAGCTACTACATCTACCAGAATGCCTATGTGTGGTTCCGCATGGGCTACGCCGCCAGCATCGCCTGGGTGCTGTTCGTGGTGGTGTTCGTGCTGACCATGGTCAACTGGCGCTTCGGGCAGAAGCGCGTGCACTACGGATAAGGGCGGCGCCGCCTTGGCGGCCCGGTACACTGCCATGTCTCTTCGGTTCACCTCTGCAGGCTCGCCGGTGCTGGCGCGGCGTCTGCGCATCGGCCTGGTCTATCTGTTCCTGACCGCGCTTGGCGTGACCATGGCCTTCCCGTTCTTCTGGATGGTGACCACGGCCTTCAAGGACCCTGCCATGGTCTTCGTCGAGCCGCCGCAGTGGTGGCCGCGGCCGTGGAAGTGGGACAACTTCGCCCGCGCCTGGGAGGCGGTGCCGTTCGGCCGCGCCTACCTCAATACGGTCGTGGTGACCCTCAGCGTCACGGCCGGCCAGGTCCTCACCTCGAGCCTGGCGGCCTTCGCCTTCGCCCGCCTCGAGTTCCCCGGCCGCGACAAGCTCTTCCTCGGCTACCTCGCCACCATGATGATCCCCGGCAGCGTCACCATGATCCCGGTGTTCATCATGACCAGCAAGCTGCCGGCTATCCTCGACTGGCTCATCAGCCCGGAGGCACACCTCTTCAGCCGCAACCTCTACCTGCTCGGCGAGTACTACGTCGGCCGCCCGGTCGGGCTCGACAGCTACTTCGCCCTGATCGTGCCCGGCATGTTCAGCGCCTACGGCACCTTCATGCTGCGGCAGTTCTTCATGTCCATCCCCAAGGACTACGAAGACGCCGCCCGCATCGATGGCTGCTCGCTGCTCGGGGTCTACTGGCGGGTGATCCTGCCCTTGAGCCTGCCGGCCCTGGCTACCCTCGGCATCTTCACCTTCCTGGGATCCTGGCGGTCGTACCTGTGGCCGCTGATCGTCTGCTACCGCGAGGACGTGATGACCCTGCCCATCCTCATCCGGTCCTTCCAGGGCATGTACTCGACGGAGTGGACCCTCCTGATGGCCGCTTCGGTGCTCGACATCCTCCCCATCCTCCTGGTCTTCATCGTCGGGCAGCGCTACTTCATGAAGGGCATCAACCTCGGCGGCATCAAGGGCTGAGGGCAGGGGCGGCGAGGGCCGACATGCCGGGCGGGGGGATTGTCTCTCGCCAAGCCGCCATGAACGCCGAGACGAGGGGAAGGGGCAAAGAGGGCGAGTGCGCCCGTGTGTCTGTGCGTCGGTGGACGGTGCGGCTGTGCTTCCGGAATCCACGCTCCCGGCTCACTGCTCGTAGGAAACGTCGCGTCGTGGTGCTACCGACGCCGCCCCGGCTCGTGGACGCATTCGCGTCTGTGGACACTC
>JAAYZO010000510.1 GCA_012514865.1 Lentisphaerota bacterium
CGGTCCTGCGCAGGAACTCGCGGTTGCCGAGCATGGTGCTGCGGCCGGTGCAGCCGTGCTCGGCGTTGTTGCACCACGGCGGCAGGCCGAAGTCGTAGTAGACGCCGTCGCTGGGAATGCGTTTCAGGTAGTCCTTCAGCCTCCACATGAAGAAGTCGGATCCGGAGGAGAAGGCGCAGATCTCGGTGACGCGGTGCTTCCTGCCCTGTTGTTCGTAGTCCAGGGTCTGCTCGGGCGAGAGGCGCCAGGTGTTCTTGAAGGCGGCGACCTCGGGGTACTCCTCGGAGAGGAAGCGCGCCATCATGTAGGGCGCGCCCTTGGCGCCGCCGGCACGGATGGCCGCGATGTGCTGCCGGAACAACGGCGCGCTCGGGCTGTCGGCGGGGGAGGGCAGGTCGCAGAAGAACCCGCCGAGGCCGGCCCAGGCGGCGTCGGCCAGAATGAAGTAAGCCGTCGGCCGCCGCCCGGGTCGGTTCATGCCGGCGGAGTAATGGTCTGAGAAGGTATTCAGCGGGTAGTTTCTGGGCAACGGCCTTACGGGCGTGGCCAGGAACCCCAGGTCGAAGGGCAAGGTCTCGCCGGCCCTGAGTTCGTTGGCGAGAGTCACCGTGTAGACGGCGCTCACCCCGTCGTGCGTCAGGGTGACCGCACGGCTGGGCTCGCTCTTCCAGGTGGCGTTGCTCTCGGCGAAGATGCAGAGGCCCTTCTCGTAGTCGCCGAGCCACACGCACGGGTAGAAGCGGAAGGTCTGCCGGTAGCCCTTGGCCACCGTCTCGGTGCGCTTGGTGCCCCAGTTGTAGTCGTAGGACGTGTGCAGGAACTCCACCCTCGCCGCGGGCAGCGTGACCTTCACCTCGACGCCCTTGAGGTCCTTGAGCGCCTTGAGGATGAACGTCCCGTGCTGGACGCCGTCGTACTCGATCCAGCCAGTCTCATCGAGTTCATAGGCGTCCGTCTTGATGTGCGCGGTGAACTCGGCGCGGTGGGGCGCTGAGCTGCCCGCTGCGAACGCCGCTGCCGGCAGCGGCGCGCCATCGATCTCGAGGGTCGCTGGTGTAGCGAGCAGGTCCTCCTCCTGCGTGACGATCTGCGTGGGCAGGAGGCTGTTGCGCCAGGTGTAGGAGCGCCCCCAGACGTGGGCCTCGAGCGTGCCGGGGCCGCCCACGGTGTCAACCGGAGTGAACGGCGGGATGATGCGGTTGTCGAACGTCTGCTTCTCCCACTCGCCCACGCCTGGGTAGTAGAACGTGCGGCTGTCGACCCGTGCGCCGTCCTTGGCGTTGAGCAGTTCCGCCGTGTAGGTGCCGGCCGGGTTGTCTCGCGGGAAAGGGACAGGGTCTGCGCCCTGCTCGGAGGCAGGCAGTTCTGCCACCACGGCGCCGCTCGGCGCGGTCACCCTCAGCCGGCCCCGGAAGTCGGTCCCGAACTTGCCCTTGAGCTGTTCGAGCTTCGTGCGCAGTTCCACCGTGCTCTTCAGGAAGCTCGGCCTGACCTCGATGTACTCCTCGTTGAGGAGGAACGGAATGACCTGGCAGAGGACCTCCCTGCCGCCCTGGGAGAGCCTGAAGACGAGGCTGTCGAAGCCGGGCCGCACGAGGGGCACGTTCAGCGTCTGCGTGACCGGCGTGCCGGCGGTGAGGGCGATGCTGCCGGCATGGAGCGGGTAGGGCCGGGCGCTGCTGTCATGCTTTGCCAGCAGGATCTGGTAC
>JAAYZO010000056.1 GCA_012514865.1 Lentisphaerota bacterium
CCCGCGTCTGCTCGGCATGTATGTCCGCGACGAGGCGGTGCTGCCGATGGCGGCGATGATCCACCGCATGACGCAGCGTGCGGCCGAGCTCTTCGGCCTGCGCGGCCGCGGCGTGATTCGCCCCGGCGCCTATGCGGACCTGACGCTGTTTGACCCGGCGACCGTCCGCGACTGCGCCACCTGGCGCCAGGGCTACGCGCCGCCGGTGGGGGTCGAGCATGTCTTCGTCAACGGCGGTCACACCGTGGTCAACGGCGCCCTGGTCGGCCCGGGCTGCGGACGGCCGCTGCCGCGCTGCTGAGGCGCGGCGGGGCAGCTCGCGGCGCGGTCGGTTCGGTGTATGGTGTGGGCGTGTGGCGGTGTGCCGGGTGCGGTCGCCGCCGGGCAGGCCGTGATGGAGGAGCGTCGATGATGCGTTGGAGTGCGGTTCTGATGCTGGCGTTCAGTGTTTCCGCGTCGCGTCTTGGGGCTCAAGCGGCGACCGAGCCGCCACAGGTGCCCCTGTGCATGATCGGCGACAGCATCACCTGGGCTCAGGAGGGCGACTGGTGGCGGTCGTACCTGCTCGAGCAGATCCCGACCCTGGCCTTCGTGGGCACGCACACGGCCGTCCTGGGCTACAGCCATGCCGGTGAAGGCGGCAACAACACCACGGCGGTCCTGCGGCGCCTCGACGACATTCCGGCCTGTGCGAACTACCACCTCCTCATCGGCACCAACGACGGCGCCGGCAACACCGAAGAGGAGCAGATCACGCGGGCGCAGGCCTGCGCGGATCGCATCGTCCAGATCGTCCAGGGCCTGCTGGCCAAGCCCGGCACCGCCAAGGTCTTCCTCGGCAGCATCCTGCCGTGCGACACCGACAAGCCGACCCGCGACGAGACCAACAGCCGCGTCAACGCCATCCTGCGGCCGCAGATCGGCACGCTGTTCCCGGATGGCCGGGTCGTCTGGGTCGAGTACGAGCACCCGATTCGCGCTATCCGCAACTGGGGCCCGATCATCAAGCTGCACCCGACCAAGGTCGGCTACCGCCTCCTGGCCACCATCCTGGCGCAGGCCCTGCGCGACGAACTCGGCCTCGCCGAACGACTCGAGGCGCCGAAGCCCGCCGAGGGCGCCGGGGTGCGCGTGGTGAACCTCTGGCAGGGCGACGCCACGATCCAGCCAATCATCGCGGGGTGGTACACGATGTCGTTCGACGTCAAGGCCGCCGAGGAGGGCGCGACCATCACCCTGACCGGTGAGGGCACCGACCCGAAGAAGACCATGGTGCAGAGCCTCAAGCTCACGCCCGACCAGGTCGGCCAGCGGGTGACGTGGAACCTGATGACCGGCTATGCCGGCTACGGCTACACCACCGGCGTCATCCGCATGACCACCGAGCGCTGCAGCGTCGAGCGCGTGCAGTTCGAGAAGCGTCGGCCCTCGGGCCTGGCTTCGGCCTATGCCGAGGGCACCAGCCTGGACCGCACCAGCCCGATCAGCCCCGGGGAACTGGTCGAACTCGAGTGAGACGAGGGCGTTCCTCGGGCGGCTGCACAATCCCGACGGGAGAGCGGACGCCCGACGCCCGCGGCCAGGCGCCCGAGCTTCCGTGGCTGGCAGGTCACGGCCTCGTATGAAACGTCGCGTCGTGGCGTGCGTCGTTTTGTCGCAGACTTTCAGCCTGCCATGCGGAACGGTCCATTTCCCAGGGCGTTGCCCTGGGCTGATGAATGATGCCCTTTCAGGGCGCCGGAACGGAGGCCGGCGGGGAGGGGGCGTGGGCGATGTTTCACTCTGCACTCTCCGACGCCCCGCGCCGGCGGGTGGCCTGTGGCGGAAGATCCGTCAGGCCTTGGCCCACCCGGCCGGCCCGGCCGCGATGGCCTCGACGGTGCCGGCGTCGAGGCTGCCGTGGCGCAGTTTCATGATGGCCAAATGGGTGTAGTAGAACGGCGTGAACGAGCCGAAGCAGACCTGCCGCGGCGGGATGCGCGCAGTCACGGCCCGGAGGGTGTCGAGGAACTCCAGGCTGGAGATCTCAACCACGATGTTCGCGGCCTCCGCCAGACTCACGGCCTCGCGCAGGTAGGCACTGGCGACGTGGAAGGTCTGCCCGGGGTGCCGCCGCGCCAGGGCCACGATCGCCTCGACCGGCGGCGGCGGGACCTTCATCAGAGGGTGGTGCCGCCGCTCGTCCTCCAGGCGGTACTGCACTGAGACGACTCCCTCGGCGCCGACCTCGTCGACCATCTCGTCGACGCGCGGGTCGGCCAGGTCGAGGCGGTGGTAGGACGGCACCAGCCGGGCCACACGGGCGCCCCAGTCGTCGACGCAGCGCCGCCACGAGGCACGCCAGTTCGGCAGGGTCGGGTCGAGAATCGCCACCGGCACCAGCCCAGGCGTCCGCGCCACGGCCGGCAGCCAGGCGGCGTTGCCCTGCTGCGGGTCCTGATAGAGCACGGCATCGGCCGCGGCCGTCCAGGCCCGGTCGATGCCCTCGGACTGGAGCAGCCGCGCCAGCGCCGAGGGCGTGCGCGGCTGCAGGCGTTGGAAGGGCCAGTGGCCGACCCAGGTATTGGTATCCAGTGTCATCGCGTGGCCTCCAGCCTGAGCAGACGGCAGGCATTGCCGCCCAGAATCAGATCGCGCTGCCGGGCCGTGAGACGGGCGCCCAGGACGCGCCCGATCTGCGTGCCGAAGTCACGGCCGACGACGTCGGAGCCGTACACAAGACGCTCGGCCCCCAGTTGCGCGACGGCCCACTCGACTATGCCCTGCTCGGGCTGCGAGCCGCTGGTGTCGACCAGGACGTTCGGGCAGTCCTGGACGTCGGCGACGCCGCGGCAGCCGCAGCCGGTCAGGTGCGCCATGATGATGGGGACCTGCGGGAAGCGCCGTGCCAGGCAGGCGATATCGGCGGGCGAGGATTCGTTGTAGACCAGTCCGACGGTCTTGTACCAGGCGTGGTGCAGCACCGGGACACCGAGGTCGCCGGCGTGCGTCATGACAGTATCCAGCCGGGCGTCGCGGGCGTTCACCGCCACCCAGAGTTTGATGCCGCGCAGCGTCCCGGTGGCGAGGGTGCGGTCCATCTCGTCGCGGATGAAGGCGGGGTCATGGGCCGGGTTGAGGTAGGCGAAGCCGACGAGGTCATCGGGGTAGGCCTTCACCGCGTCCATCGTCTCGGTGTTGGCGAGGACGATCTGTTCGGGCGTCGGGTCGGGGCCATTCTCGCCGACCCGGCCCAGCATGCAGAGCCGGTCGATGCCCTGTCGACGTGCCAGATCGATGAGGCCCTGGAAGTCGCGGTGGCCGTCGCGCTCTGGCGGCGGGTGGGCATGGATGTCGATGACCACGTCAGGTTCTCCGGGGTTGGTTCCGTTCGCCGTCGGCCGCGAGCCTTACGACTGCGGCGCGGTCAGGTCAGCGTGGGCCTTCTTCAGGTCGGCGATGATCGGCAGGCCCTCAGGGCACTTCGTCTCGCACAGGCCGCACTCGACGCAGTGCTCGGCCGAGGCGCCGGGGAAGTCGGCCCAGTGGCGCTGCTCGCAGAGCTTCTGGTATTCCAGGCGGCTGTAGGCGTCGTTGCCATAGCCGCGCTGGAGATTCCACAGGCGGAAGATGCCCGGGATATTGACCTCCTGCGGGCAGGGCATGCAGTAGCCGCAGCTCGTACAGAAGCGCTCGCCGAGGGCGGAGGTGCGTCGGCGGATCTCGTCGATGAGGCCCAGTTCGGTCGCGGTCAGGGGGCCCTCGATGGCGCCGGCGCGGACATTCTCGTCGATCTCATCCGGGGTGGTCATGCCGCTGATGGCGCTGCTGACGCCGGGGTTGGCGACCAGGTAGCGCAGGCCGAGCACCGCCGGGGTGGTCCCGGCCTGCGTGAGCATCTCGCGGATGGCGGCGCCGGGATGCGCCACCACGCCGCCGGCCAGCGGCGTCATGACGACCACGCCGATGCCGCGGTCGGCGAGGTGTGCGATGAGCTCCTGGTTGCGGCTGTAGAGGAGGTGCTCCTTGAGCACGACGCAGTCCCACGGGTAGACCTCAACGAAGTCACGGATCCACTCCGGGCGCGCGTGCGTGGTCAGGCCGATGGCCCGGACGAGGCCCTCCTCCTTGGCCCGAAGCACCTCATCCAGGAGGCCGGCACGCAGGATGTGCTCATGCATCTCGGGGGTGTTCGTGCCCCAGAAGTTGAAGACGTCGAAGTAGTCAGTCCGGTAGCGCCGCAGGGATGCCTCCATGGCGGCGCTCACCGCCGCCGCGCTGGGGAAGTCCGCTACCGCGGCCTTATCGGCGAGGACGACCTGGTCGCGCCGGGTCACCTCCCAGAGGGCCTTGCCGAGGACCTCCTCGCTGCGGCCGCCGCCGTAGCTGCCGGTCTCGAAGAAGGTGATGCCCTTCTCGACGCAGCGGCGCACGGTGGCCTTGGCCTCGGCCTCGGCCTCGTCGCGGTTGAAGAAGCGCATGCCGCCGAAGCCGACGACCGAGACGCGGATGCCTGTCTGTCCCAGGGTCCTGGTGATCACGATACTCCGTCCTTAATACGTCGGTGGCGCCGCGGCGGTCAGGGGGTGACGCCGCGCACCGACCGCACCCAGCGCACGCTGCCATCGAAGTAGAGCACATTCCGTCCGAAGTTATGCACGGGGACCGGGTCGAGATCCTCGACCGGGCAGCCGGGGTAGTTCCAGCCGTCGATGTCGCGGATGGCGTGGGTGCCGGAGGGCCCGCCGGTCATGCCCTCGACCTTGGAGATGCGGCAGGACGGCGTGATCGGGTCGCCGGGGTTGGCCGGCGGGTAGCCGAAGAACGTCGGCCCGGAGTTGATGTAGAAGCGATAGCGCAGGCCTGGGTAGGTCGTGCCATTGCCGGTCGCGGCCGATGGGCAGGTCCAGAAGTTCTTGTCGGTCGAAGTGTACGGGCTCAGGAAACCGCCCAGTTGATAGGCGGCGGGCTGGCCGGTGGCCGTGACGA
>JAAYZO010000006.1 GCA_012514865.1 Lentisphaerota bacterium
GACCCAGCGCCAGGTTGACCGGCGCCTCCTGCGAGCGCGCCGCCGGCAGCAGCGCGCCGGCCAGAACCCCGAGACAGCCAAGACGCAGGATCGTGGTCATGGTGGTACACCCCTATTCCATCATTCCATGCATTCCATCATTCCCTCCTCCCAATGTGCCCGCATCCGCCCCGATCTGCAACCCCCGCGGGCCGGTTTGCCGGAGCGGTGGTGGCGGGCTATGCTGGGGGCCGGCGGCGGCGACGCGCGGGCGCGAGTGCGGCCGGTCGGACTGCCGTCAATGCGGCCTGCGTTGGGTACCAGAAGGGGGTGCACCATGGGCTCGGACACGAAGGCCTCTCGCACGGATGTCGGTCTGCTGGTGCTGCGCGTCGGCATCGGCCTGCTCTTCCTCTACCACGGCTTTCCCAAGATCACCGGCGGGGTCGAGCGCTGGACGGAACTCGGCCAGGCCATGGGCAACCTCGGCATCTCCTTCGCGCCGGCCTTCTGGGGCTTCATGGCGGCCATCGCCGAGTTCGGCGGCGGCCTGGCCCTGATCCTCGGCATCCTGACGCGGCCCTTCGCTGGGCTGCTGCTCTTCACCATGGTGGTGGCGGTCACGCATGTCCTGAACTCCGGGCGCGGCATGTCCGGCGCGGCCTACGCGGTTGCCATGGCGGTGGTCTTCCTCAGCCTGGTCATCACCGGCGCCGGCGCCTACAGCCTCGACCAGTGCCGGCGTCGCCGCGGCTGCGCCTGCGGCTGTGGCTGCGCCTGTGGCGGCGAGGCGACGCCGAAAGCGCCGATCGCGCCATGATCTGGGTGCGGGCCTTGCGGCTGCCCTTTCTGACGGCCAGCGTGGTGCCCTTCTGTGTCGGCGCCCTGTGGCCCACATCAGCGCTGCTCGGGTGGCCCTTCCTGCTGGGCCTCGTGGCCGTGGCGGCGACCCACCTCAGTGCCAATCTGGTCAACGACTACGCCGACTCGCGCAGCGGTGCCGACTGGCATGACCTGACCTACCACCAGGGGCTCTTCGGCGGCTCCAAGCTCATCCAGGAGGGCCGCCTCAGCGAACACTGGTACCTGCGCGCGGCGGTGCTCTGCGGCCTGGTGGCGGCCGGCGCCGGCACGGCGCTGGCGTGGGCGCTGGGCAGTGCCGTGCCCCTGCTCGGCATGGCGGCAGTCCTGGCGCTGGCGTGGGCCTACTCCAAGCGGCCGTTGCAGCTCGCCTACCGCGGCCTGGGCGAGCCGGTGATCTTCCTGCTCTTCGGTCCGGCCGTAGTCATGGGCGGCCAGTACACCCAGACCGGCGTCCTCTTCACCTTGGCGGGGTTCTGGCTGTCGCTGCCCTTCGCCTTCCTGACGACGGCGATCCTGGTCGCCAACGAGATTGCCGACGCTGACGCCGACCGCCAGGCGCAGAAGCGCACCTGGGTGCAGCGCCTGGGCCGTGCCGGCGCCGGGCGTCTGCATGGGGTCCTGGTTCTCGCCGCCGGCCTGGCGCTGTCGTGGTGTCTCAGCGTCGGCGTGGTCGGCCCCGCCGGCGCCATCGCCCTCGTCGGACTGCTGCCCGCCGCCGTGGCGACGGCCCTGCTGACCACCGGCACCCCAGGCCCGCGGCGCTGGCTGCTGGCCTCGAAACTGACCATCGCGGGCCAGGCCCTGACCAGCCTGCTCCTTCTGTTAACGGTGAGCCTGTGACACGCCCCCGCATTCTGATTGTCGGCGGCGGCTTCGCCGGGCTTTGGGCGGCGCGAACCCTCGGCCGGATGGCGATCGCCGACGTGACCCTCGTCGATCGCCGCGCGACCTCCGACTTCCTGCCGCTCCTGCCGGACGTCGCCGGTGGCCGCATCCCATCCTCGGCGGCCTGCTGGCCGCTGACCGCCGCGGCGGCCCGTTTCGGCTTCCGTTTCTGCCAGGACGACCTCGCCGGCATCGACCGCGCCGCCCGTCGCGCCGTCGGGCGCCAGGGCGAGTACGACTACGACTGGCTGCTCCTGGCCTGCGGTGTCGAGCCGGCCTTCCATGGCCAGGACGCGCTGCGGCCTCAGCTCTCGACCCTGTCCTCACTGGCAGACGCGGTGCGCCTGGCCGCGGCGGTCGACGCCGCGCCGCCGGAGGCGACCGTCGTGGTCGTCGGCGGCGGCTACACCGGCATCGAGATTGCGACGCACGTACAGCGCCGCCTGCAGGCCGCGGGCCAGGCGCGGCCGGTGCGCGTCCTCGAGGCCGCGCCGGAACTCCTCGGCGCCCTCCCGGAACGCGTCCGGCGCTACGTCCGCCGCCAGCTCGAGGCCCGGCGCATCGCGGTCCAGACCGGCACTCGCGTCAGCGCCATGGACCCCGACGGCGCCCTGCGGCTCAGCGACGGCTCGCGCATCGCGGCGCCGCTGACGATCTGGAGTGCCGGCGTCGCGGCGGCGCCATGGGTGGCAGGCCTCGGCCTGCCCCAGGGCCGCCAGGGCCGCCTGGCCGTGGACGCGTGCCTGCGCCTCGACGAGCACGGCTTCGCGGCCGGTGACATCGCCGGCCTGGCCGTCGATGGCATCCCGCTGCGCCTGGGCGTCCAGGCGGCGGTGACGCAGGGCGTCGCCGCCGCCCGGAACATCGCCGCGCTCTGCCGCGGCCGCGCCGCGCGGCCATACCGTCCCTGGGACCCCGGCTACATCGTGCCGCTGGCCAACGGCCGCGGCTGCGGCAGTGTCATGGGCCTGCCAGTCCAAGGCCCGCCGGCCGCCTGGCTGCACTACCTGCTCTGCGCCTACCGATCGTGGACGTGGCCAAGCCGCCGACGCATCCTGCGCGGAATGATCGGATAGGCCGAACGAGGGAGGATCCCGTGGTGTCGAGCGCTGGTGCGAGGCAAGAGACCCTGTCGGAGAAGGTCCAACGGGTGGTCCGCGAGGACATTGCCGTGGTGCCCTACGACGCCGGCTGGCCCGAGTCGTTCCGCCGCGAGCGCGACCACCTCCGGGCCATCCTGCCGGCCGACCTCCTGGGGCGCATCGAGCACTTCGGCAGCACGGCCGTGCCGGGGCTCGCGGCCAAGCCGGTCATCGACATGCTCATCGAGGTCACCGACCTGGCGGCGACCCGCGAGCGCATCGTGCCGATTCTCGAGGCCGAGGGCTACGACTACTTCTGGCGGCCGAGCTGGGGGAACGACGTCCCGCCCTACTACGCCTGGTTCATCAAGCGCGCCGACGACGGCCACCGCACGCACCACCTGCACATGGTCGAGGCGCACTTCGAGCACTGGCGGCGGCTGCTCTTTCGCGACTACCTCATCGCGCATCCGGAGGCAGCGGCGGCCTACGGCGCCCTGAAGCATCGCCTGGCCGCGGAGCACCCGAACGACCGCGTCGCCTACACCCAGGGCAAGACCGCCTTCGTGCTGGAGATCATGGCCCGCATCGCGGCTCAGGCGGAGGGGCCGGGGCCGGCCTGACGGATCTTCCTCCACTGGCCATTGCCTGCCAGTGGCGGAATCTCCGTTTTACGGGAGACTTACGGCTCCGCCGTCGATCTCCCGTTGGTGTCACCAGGGGCCTGTCGCCGCTGGTTGGGGGCTCGCTCTCATCCAAATCGCTATCGCCATCGGGAGCGGAATCGACGCGGCCGACGTCCAGTTTCTCCTGTCCGAGGGCCATTCGGCGCTTCTTCGATTCCGATGGCGATCCCGATTTCGGTTTGGATACCGCGACAACGCGCGGCATGGCAATGGGTTCAGCTTCCAGACGGATAGAGCATCCGCCTAAGCCTCAGCCTCGGCCATGGCCAGGCGGACCTCGTCGAGGTCGCTGAACGGGTGCTTCACCCCCTGGATCTCCTGGTAGGGCTCGTGGCCCTTGCCGGCGATGAGGACGAGGTCGCCGGAGCGGGCCTCGGCGAGGGCCGCGCGGATGGCCTCGCGGCGGTCGGCGAGGACCACCGGCGCGGCGTCGGCCGGCAGGCCGGCGAGGATGTCGGCGAGGATGCGCTCCGGGTCCTCGCTGCGCGGGTTGTCGCTGGTGACGAAGACGCGGTCGGCCAGGCGCGCCGCGACCGCGCCCATGCGGGGCCGCTTGGTGCGGTCGCGGTCGCCGCCACAGCCGAAGACCAGCAGGACGCGCCGCGGCGAGAGCGTGCGCACGGCCCGCAGGACATTCTCCAGGGCGTCGTCGGTGTGGGCGTAGTCGACATAGGCCGCGACGCCGCGGGACGAGGTCACGCCCTGCAGTCGCCCCGGGGCGCCGGGGCACTGCCGCAGCGCCGCCGCGATAACCCCGGCAGGCACGCCGCAGGCGTGCGCCAGGGCGGCCGCGCAGGTCAGATTCGCGACGTTATGCATGCCGATCAGGGGCGAGGCGATGGCGATTTCGTCGGCGCCCAGGCGCAGCGTGAATCGGCATCCCTGAAAGCCGAGTTCGACATCCTGCCAGACCACCTCGGCGTCGCGGCTGCCGACGCCGACGACGCGGGCCCGCCCGGCCTGGCGCAGGCGCGCGGCCAGGCGGCGGCCGTAGGGGTCGTCGACCATGATCACCGCCGGAGCGCCGTCCTGGAGGTACTCCTCGAAGAGCAGCGCCTTGGCCTCGAAGTACGCCTCCATGGTGCGGTGGTAGTCGAGGTGGTCGCCGGTGAGATTGGTGAAGGCGGCGCCGCGGAAACGCGCCGTACCGGCGCGGCGCTGGTCGAGGGCACGGCTGGACATCTCCAGGACGGCCCACTCGGCGCCGTCCTGGCGCATCCCGTCGAAGAGATCCTGGAGGGCAAACGGCGTCGGCGTGGTGCGGTCGGCCTCGAGCTGCCGTCGGCCGAGGTCATAGCAGACCGTGCCGACCATGCCGGTGGTACGGCCCCAGGCGCGCAGGATGTCGCGCAGGAGGTAGGCGCAGGTGGTCTTGCCGTTGGTGCCGGTGATGCCGAGGAGGCGGAGGGACCGCGCCGGCCAGCCGGCGACGCCCTCGGCGATGCGGCCGGCGGCCGGGTAGGCCGCCCGCACCATGACCTGCGCCACGCCGGCGGGCAACGTCAGCGGCCGCGTCGTCGCCACCGCCACGGCACCGCGACGCACCGCATCGTCGGCATAGGCAGCGCCGTCCTCACGGGCCCCCGGTATGGCGCAGAAGAGCCACCCGGGCTGCACCTGCCGCGAGTCGGCGCAGGCGCCGTCCACCACGACGTCGGCCGGGCCGCTCAGGGCGAGGAACTGCTCGCCGAGGGCCTCAATGAGCGTCCGTAAGGGCAGGCGTGACGGCGGCATCACGGGCTCCTCCGCGGCGGTGCAGTTCGGCGGTCGCCGAGAGATTCGGCGCGACCTGCAGGTAGCGCAGCGTGCGCTCGGCAACCCGGCTGAAGACCGGCGCCGCGACGATGCCGCCGTAGCGGCTGCCGCCGCGCGTCGGCTCGTCGGCGACCACCAGCAGCACGAAGGCCGGGTCGTCGGCAGGCACATAGCCGATGAAGCTGCCGACGCACTGGTCGTAGGCGTAGAACCCGCCGCCGGGGCCGTTGACCCACTTCTGGCTGGTGCCGGTCTTGCCGGCGACCTCGTAGCCGGCCACGGCGGCCCGCGTGGCGGTGCCGCCGGGCTGCGTCACCAGCTTCATGGCCGCGGTGATATGGGCGGCGGTCTCGGGGCGGATGACGCGGCCCTTGGCCACCGGCAGCGAGTAGCGCTCCTCGCCCGTCTTCGGGTCACGGATGTGGTCGATGATGTAAGGCTGCATCATCACGCCGTCGTTGGCCAGCGCCAGGTAGCTCTGCACCATCTGCAGGGGCGTGACCAGGATGCCCTGGCCGATCGGGAAGCGCGTCACCGAGAGGGTGTCCCACTGCGGCAGATCGCGGAAGATCCCCGTCGCCTCGCTGGGGAACAGCACCGGGGCGCCCTCGCCGAACTCGCGGAAGCCCAGCCCGGTGGCCTGGCCGAAGCCGAATCGGCTCAGGACCTGGTAGAGCCGACGGTCGCCCATCGCCAGGGCGATCTTGGCGGTGCCGATGTTTGACGACTTCTGGATGATCTCGCTGACCGTCATGTTCTCGTAGCGGTGGCCGCTGTCGCGCAGGGGCCGCCCACCATAGAACCAGCAGCCGCGCTCGCAGTAGAAGCGGCTGTTGAGGCTGACGATGCCGTAGTCGATGGCGCCGGCCACGGCCACGCTCTTCATGATCGAGCCGGGCTCGAAGCCGTGGGTCAGGATGGCATTCTGCCAGTTGGCCGGGTCGCGCATGGTCGAGCGGTCATTCGGATCGAAGCTCGGGCTCTGCGCCCAGGCCATGATCGCGCCGGTGCGCGGGTCGAGCATGAGGGCGTAGGCCGCCTTCGGACCGAAGGCCTCGCACATGACGGCCAGTTCCTCCTCGACGATCTGCTGGATCGGCTCCTGGATGGTCAGGTAGATGTCCCAGCCGTCGCGCGCCGCCTGTTCCCTGTAGAAGCCGGCCTCGAGGCGCCGGCCGCGGCGGTGGCGCTCGAAGACGGCCCGCCCCGACGACGGGCGCAGGTGGGCATCCATAAGCTGCTCGATGCCGCTGACGCCCTTGCCCTCGTCATCGAGGAAGCCGAGGAGGTTGGCCATCAGCGCGCGCTTCGGGTAGAAGCGCCGGTACGAGTCCACCACGCGCAGGCCGGTCAGCTCGTACTTCTGCAGTGCCTCGGCGACGCGGATGTCGACCTGGCGGGCGATGACGACCTCGACCGGGCGGTCGCCGGCCACGTCGGCGCGGGCACAGCGCGTGCGCAGCACCCGCAGGTCCACGCCGAGGACGTCGGAGAGGATCTGCAGCACCTCCTCGCGCGGAGCGTTGAAGCGTCGCGGCTCGGCGAAGATGTCACGGCAGGCCAGGTTGCCGGCCAGGGGGTTGCCGATGGCGTCGTAGATACCGCCGCGCTGGCCGAGGTTGGTGCGGCTGGTCAGGCACTTGGTCTGCGCCTTGCCGCGCAGCTCGTCGTGCCGCGTCACCTGCAGGCGGTAGAGATGCCGGGCCAGGAGGCCGTAGCCGACGAAGAGCATGGCAAAGACCAACGCCAACCGGGTCAGCCAGTGAACGCGTTTCATGATGCTGCACCGTTCCCGCTGCGGTTAACGATCGGCGACCACCACCGTCGACGGCACCGCCGACAGGCCCCGTGCCTGGCTGACCGTGGCGCCGTCGCGGACGCGGATGACCTGTCCGCGCGCCGGCATCTGCAGCCCCAGCCCGAGGCGTTCGACCTGGCTGAAGATCCGGGCGCCGTTGCGGAACATCTCGACCTCGAGGTCGAGGTTGGTCTGCTCTTTGGTGCGCAGCGCGTAGGTCCGACGCATCTCGGTGAGTTCACGGCGCAGGGCCACCTGGTCGCTGGTCAGCTTGACGTAGCCCAGGCCGAGCAGGAAGGCCGGCAGCACCACCACCAGAAGGATGTGACCCAGGACGCCGAGACCATGCGACTCGGGGAGGTCGTCAACGCGAACTCGCTTGTATACGGCAGGCCGTTTGCGCACCATCGTCACCCTTCCTCTTCAGACTCTCCAAAGAACCCTGTCAGCGCGGCTGCCCGGCCGGCCGCGGGGCGGCCTCGGGCAGGCGTTCGGCAACCCGCAGCCGGGCCGAGCCGGCGCGGGGGTTGTTCTGCACTTCCTCGGCCGTCGCCTCGATGGGCTTGCGGTTCAGCGGCCGCAGCCGGGCCACCTTGCCGCAGATGCACACCGGGCAGCCCGGCGGACAGACGCAGGTCAGGGCCTCGTGGCGCATGAACTGCTTGACGATACGATCCTCGAGCGAGTGGAAGGCGATCACCGCCAGCCGGCCGCCCGGGGCCAGGAGGTCGAGGCTCGCCTC